>JACMQM010000139.1 GCA_014376985.1 Cytophagaceae bacterium
ATATTCACTCTGCTTACTCCTTTTACCGTAAGCTCTTTGGTGTTAAGGTCAAGCACTGCATTGCCCCCAGCGGGAGAAATGGAAATGAAAGTAATGTTATCGTAATCCTTTTTGTCACGTCTTGACAATACATAATGCCTTGCCTTGTCTTTCAATTTAATGTAACCCGTACGGCTGTTATAATCAATGAAACCCTGCTTCATCAAAGAAGTCATAGCGCCTTTCATTGTTTTAGGATCTACTTTGTAAGCTGTGGCTACATCATTGGAATAAAACCCTTTTTTCTTTTGACTGTCTGAATAACCGACAATGACAGCCAAAGGATGGAAACGGTAAATGCCTTGTAGTTTAGAATATTTCTGTTCACTGAAATATTCTTCCGATTCGAAGACCGCGGCAATCTGACCGCGGGCATTGACAATTTCGAAAACGATTTCACTCGTATTCATATCCCATACCATGGCATCTGCGGTGATTTCCAATTTGTGGTAACTGTCTATGAAAGGAGCCACACGGTAACCGCCTTTCTTTGTCAAGCGCAGCTTGGAGGTGTTTTTATTGTATTTGAATACGGCACCCGGATGATAAATGGAATCTTTTTCCTGGTATACAGAAATCGATGTGAACTCACTGGTGATGATAGAATCTCCCAATTGGAAACGGTTGGAAATTGCGCGAATCGTTGGTACACCATTGTGCAAGACTTGAATTTTAGAAAACCCTTCATCTAATGAGGAACTGTAAACACGTTTACCCGAAAGCGATAAACCACCTTCGTATTTAATGTTATCGCCTAAGCCTTTTACCGGAATATTACTTTTGTAGGAAATAAAGCGAGGCCAGTTTTTATCGGTAGGATCTTTATACTTTTGACTGTTGAGTTTGAACACGCCTAATACCACTGAATCCGTGCGTGCCGGATAGTACAGCTTGGCATCGGCTGCTTCGAACTTGTAACTTTTCACCAGGAAGTTGTACTTGCTCAACTCGCAGTAGGCACCGGTTTCACCGGCTGATGACCAATCTACTTTACCACCATTGGCAATGAACAAGAAATCCGATAAACGCAAGGCTCCGGATACGCCTTTCAGCTGAATGGAATCGTACGGTGTTACAAGTGTTAAATCTGTTTTTTCAAATACGATGACCGGTCCTTGTATAGCCGGTTGAGGGGCGGCTTCATAACCGATGCTGTAATCGATTACTTCTTCTTCCGGAGCTACTACCACCGGAGTTTCTTCTACAACCGGCTCTTCCGTGGCTCCCCACGTTTCTTCTGTCGTAGTTGGAGTATCCCATCCCGTATCCCAGCTTTGCTCTTCCTTCGGAGCTTCTGTTTCTTCCACTACTACAGCTCCCTGATCAGGTGCTCCATCAGCCATGGAGAAGGAGAATGTACCGCCGGTAAAATACAGGTTATTGAATTTGGATTCGAAAAGCATTTGCTTTTCCATGATGAGTCTGGTGCCGGATAAGAAAGCACCAAACTTACGCGTGTCGTACTCAGTAATTACTTTGTCGCAGATAATCAAAAAAGTATCCAACTCATGTGCTGCCATGCCTTTGGATTTAATCAAATGCAGATCGGCGAAGAAGTTGGAGAAATCAGGAAAGCTTCTGAGTTTTTTAGATTTTTGAAGTTTTTGAGAGACTTCAATAATTCTCTTTTTTTCAGGTTCTGAGAAAGAGCCCCATATACCCGTAAACTGCTGAGCAGATTGTATAGCGGCCTCATTTTTAGAGGCAGATAAAATTGTGGTGACGTCGTTTGAAAATACAGATGGATCCGATGAAAACTTTATCTGCGCCTGTACAGTAAAGCTACACGTCAAAAACGCCAGCGTTGCTAACCCACGAAAATATTTTACTACCCCTTTACGCATTTTAATAATGCCCATTTATCTTTTAGTTTCGAGCCAACTACCTTTAGCCCAACTGAATTGGCTTTTTCGGTCAGCGCTGCTATGTCTTCTTCATAAAATCCACTGAGTAGAAGAGTTCCTTTGTTTCTAAGAACCCTGGCATATTCTCCCATTTCTTCCAAAAGGATGTTGCGGTTGATGTTTGCCAATACAATTTCAGCGGAGTGATCTGCAATCGTCAAAGTACCAATTGTGCCTTGTAGCACTTTTACTCTTTTGCAGAAATTTAAGTTAGCATTTTCAATGCTATTTTCAAAAGCCCAATCTTCGATATCGTATGCAAGCACAGATTTAGCTCCACGTTTCTCCGTCAGGATACCAAGGATACCTGTTCCGCATCCCGCATCCACCACATCCAGGCCGTCAAAAGGTAGTTCAAGAATTTCTTCCATCATCAGTCTGGTAGTCGCATGATGACCGGTACCGAAGGACATTTTAGGCTGAATGACCAGCTCCATCTCTATTTCAGGGTCCGGCTCGTGAAATATAGCCCTCACTCTCAAATGTTTATTGACCGTAATGGGGTCAAAGTTCTTTTCCCATTCTTCGTTCCAGTTTTTGTTCTCCAATTCTTTTTCTTCCAAGATAGAACAAGCCGGAAAATGGGTCTGGATCAATTGGTGAATCGCTTCCTTATCGTAATCGGCAATCAGAATATACGCTTCCAGCTGTCCCGGCTTTTCTTCGAAAGCTTCGAAACCGTTTTCTGTCAAATGATACACCAGAAGATCAATGTCTTCTTCCTGGCAGGTGATGGGAACAACGAGGTATTTTGGTTGCATTGAGAAATTAATTAAATAAGGAAAGTGGATTTCTATACTAATGAAGAATTTATAGAGATCTAATTGTTGTATGAATGTTTGATTCATTTGGGCGTGCCCCTGCGGGTCGGGCTATCCACTCCAAGTCCTCGCTCGGTCACGCTTCAGAGCATTTGCCAGCAGCACAACCTCGCTGTGGGCTTTCCGCTCCTATCCCTCACGCAAATAAAATCCCTCCGATAGCTTTTAATATCAAACTATAGGAGGGATTAAAGGATAATATAAAATCAATTAAAACGATTTGATGACGTCAACAAAATCGCGGGCTTTCAAGGAAGCACCACCGATCAAACCACCGTCGATGTCTTTGCAGGCAAACAATTCCTGCGCATTATCCGGCTTGCAGCTTCCTCCGTAAAGGATAGAAATAGATTCTGCCACTTCACCGTATTTAGACGCCAGGTGTGCGCGCAATAAAGCATGCATTTCCTGTGCTTGTTCTTTCGAAGCGGTCACGCCTGTACCGATGGCCCATATGGGTTCGTAAGCGATCACTACTTTTGCTATTTGTTCTGCTGACAAATGGTATAAACTTTCCGTCAATTGTTGTTTCACGAAATCCAAATGGATTCCTTTTTCTCTTTGTTGCAATGTTTCACCGCAACAGAACAAAGGCGTTTGACCTTGTTTCAATACCAGGTTTACACGTTCTGCCAATTGAGCATTTGTTTCACCGAAATATTCTCTGCGTTCGCTGTGACCCAAAATCACATACTTCACGCCCACTGTAGCCAACATCGCTGGAGAAACTTCACCGGTGTAAGCGCCTGATTCTTTTTCGTAAGCATTTTGAGCACCTAAAGAAACTTTACCGCTTACCAATTTACCTACAGCATGCAAGTAAATAGAAGGCGTACACAAGACTACTTTTACGTCGCCAGTGACTTCATCAGCGACCATATTGACTACTTCAGAAGCAAGAGACAATCCTTCTTCCAATGTCTTATTCATTTTCCAGTTACCGGCAACAATTTTCGCTCTCATGATGTGTG
>JACMQM010000140.1 GCA_014376985.1 Cytophagaceae bacterium
GACCGCAGTCAATATGCAAATGGACCGCAAAAAATATCGCCTTCGTCAGTTCATCGTTCTTGCGATGTTGCTGTTTGTATGTTTCTCATACTACATATATCAGATTTTATTCACCCCTAATTTTCAATGGCAAAAGGGAGACGGCTATTTGTATATTCGGAAAGGAGCAGACTTCAAAGAAGTATTAGATAGCTTGAAGAAGAATGACATGTTGCAAGATGTAAAATCATTTGCATTCATTGCCAAGTTGGCGGGTTATCAGGACAATGTAAGACCGGGCCGATATAAGATTAAAGCCAACAGTAACAATATAAAGGTTGTACGTATGCTTCGCAATGGCAAACAAGAGCCTTTGAAGTTGACCTTCAATAACATTCGTTTGAAAGAAGACCTGGCAGAAAAAGTAGGCAGCAAGTTTTATTTTTCTGAAGATTCCCTGTTGTCTTCTTTAAAAGATCCTAAAGTGGCAAAGCATTATGGCTTTGATACATCTACTTTCATGAGCATGTTTATTCCCAATACGTATGAATTTTATTGGGATGTAAAGTCAAAAGTCTTTTTAGATAAAATGCATAAGGAATATGAAAAGTTCTGGACCAAAGAAAGGCTTAGTAAAGCAAATGAAATAGGATTTACACCGGTACAGGTAAGTACTTTGGCTTCTATAGTAGAAGCTGAAACAAATCAACAGAGTGAACGGAGTCGTATTGCTGGTTTGTATATCAATCGTCTAAATATAAACATGCCTTTGCAGGCTGACCCAACTGTTAAGTATGCAGTGAGGGATTTTAGCATTAAAAGAATTTACCAAATACATACGCAAATCAATAGTCCATATAATACTTATAAATATACTGGTTTGCCTCCAGGACCAATTAATCTCCCATCTATTGCAAGTATTGATGCCGTATTGAATTATGAGAGAAACAAATACTTATATTTCTGTGCCAGCTCCACCCGTATTGGTTTCCATGATTTCACAGAGAATTATAATGATCATGTTAATAATGCCAATCGTTACAGAGGTTATTTAGATAAAGAGAAAATCAAATAAAGATGATTACCCACGAAACCCAACTCAGAGTACGTTATGCAGAAACAGATCAGATGGGCTATGTCTATTATGGTAATTATGCAACATATTTTGAAGTGGCCAGAGTAGAGACCTTTAGGCACATTGGTTTTTCCTATAAAGAAATGGAAGATGAAGGCATCATGATGCCTGTGCTGGAATACAAAACAAAATATATCAAGCCCGCTCGTTATGATGACTTGCTGACCATTAAAATAATCATTAAGGATAAGCCAGGAATTCGTATTCGTTTTGAGTATGAAGTATACAATGAGGCGAAAGTGTTGTTGAATATTTCTGAAACAACATTAGTATTTGTCAATAAGGAAACAGCTAAGCCAGCTCTGCCAGGTGGGCATTTTCAGCAACTCATGCATCAATTTTTTGAATAATGAAAAAGATAAAAGCGTGGCTTAAAATCAATGAGATCATTCTTTGGGGTACAACTCACTTGAAAGGCATTCATTTAAAAAAGTATGAAATTTCATTGTTCCATTTTCTGCAGATTTTGATTGCTAAGTTGGATAAGGATAATGTAATGGAAATGTCCAGAAGCATGGCATACAGCTTTGTATTATCTATTTTTCCTGCGATTATTTTTTTGTTTACGCTGATCCCTTATATCCCGATTGAACATTTAGATACATTGATTCTTCAGAACTTAGGACAGGTATTACCAAGAGGTATCTACGAGGTAGCAGAATCTACTATTTATGATATTGTGGCCCGCCCACAAACCGGATTATTATCTTTTGGTTTTTTATTTACGCTTTATGCTTCAGTCAATGGTATTGTTGCTATGATTAATGTATTTAATAAATGTTATAAAACAAATGATAATAGAAGCTTTGTAAGACTTATAGCCATCAGTGTACAGATCCTCTTTTTGCTGTTTTTTTGTGTAGTTTCTTCCATTGCCCTACAAGTTGTCGTAGAAATGGTTTTCAGTGAAATTGGTTTTTATGAACAGGGACAGATCATATTTTTATCAATTATACGGTATTTATTACCTTACTTATTATTTTTAATGTGCTTCTCACTTATCTATTCTTTAGCTCCAGCTATTACCCATCCGTGGAAATTTTTCTCCTTAGGATCTTTGATTGCTGCCTTTCTCGCAGTGTCTTTTTCAATCGTATTTATACTGTATTTTAACAATTTTAGCTCTTATAACAAGGTTTATGGATCAATCGGTGCTTTGATTGGCCTTATGCTATGGATCTATTTTATGTCATTGATTGTGCTATTAGGCTTTGAGATTAATGCCACTTTAGAAATTGTTTATAAAGGACGAAAATCAAACAATCCTGATTAAAGGTACTCCACATTACATAGACTCTTATTTACAGAATTACATTAAGTGATCTTTTTGGCATTTCATTTGGTTATATTCATGTATAACCAAACACTTACGGCTATGTCACAATCCAGTATAGTTGAATTTAAATGTGTAAGCAAGCCAGCAATCACTAGCTTATCAGGCTTTGAAGTAGGTAAAATCTATAAGGGAAGGACCTTTAATGGGCTGTATCAAATTTCCGTAGTTTGGGGAGGTCATTCCCCTTCTTTAATGATTGACACTAAAGAGTTTTCAAAATATTTTGCAATAGTAGCACCTGTTGTAAAAATAGATAAAGTGCAGGAAGTCGCAGCCTAAACTCCCTATATTGTGCGAAAAGATAGAATATTTTCCCCTTTAGGGTTTTATAAATAGAAAATACAGTTATCTTTGCACAGCAATTTAGAGAGATGGCAGAGCGGTCGAATGCGGCGGTCTTGAAAACCGTTGACTGTTACAGGTCCGGGGGTTCGAATCCCTCTCTCTCTGCCTAAACATAAGAGTGTGAATATTGAGTAATCAATATCACACTCTTTTTTTATGTTTATTTTAAGGTTAATAGATATTTGAAAGAATAATGGCGAAGGATAAATTCGATTTCCAGGATGTATACGAAGTTGTTAAACTTATTCCCAAAGGAAGAGTGACAAGTTATGGTGCTATTGCAGCATATCTTGGAATGAAATCAGGTGCGCGTCTGGTGGGTTGGGCGATGAATGCCGTGCACGAATTTAAAAATATTCCTGTTCACCGGGTACTCAATAGAAATGGATTACTGACTGGTAAAATGCATTTCCCAACTCCTACTAAAATGCAGGAGTTGTTAGAAAAGGAAGGTGTTAAAATTATAGAAGATCAGGTTCAGAATTTTGATAAAGTATTCTGGGATCCGTCTATAGAATTACTGTAGTTTCTATCGGCTATAAAACATCCGCTGACCCATAGGCCTGCAGCCATTATTCCTCCATTGATAAGAAGTAATTCCGCGCTGAATTTGTAACCAGTTGATTTCTCTATAGTTTGCTGGATAACGAAAGTGAGCAGAGGTGAAGCGACGGCCAGGCATGGTGTCCACTTGTCATTGACATTTCGCTTGCACAGGATGCCGAAGAAAAACAATCCAAGTAATGGACCATAAGTATAGGCAGCCGCATCAAAGACGGCGTAGATAACCGAAGAACTTCCAATCCTGTCAAAGATAACAATCACAATAAAAAACAAAACAGAGAATCCTACATGCGTGTAAGTGCGCCATTTTTTCGAAGTCTCTTCGCTTTGACGTTCAATATTGAGAAAGTCAATACAGAAAGATGTGGTAAGAGCGGTAAGAGCAGAATCAGAGCTCGCAAAAGAAGAAGCCATGATGCCGAGTAAAAAGAAAATACCGGCAAGAGTACCGAATTCATTAAGAGCAAGCATTGGAAACAGATAGTCGCTTCTATCAGGAAGTGGAATTCCCTTTATATCAGTATAGATATAAAGCAATGCACCAAGTGTCAGAAAAAGAAGATTTACAATGAGCAACACCAGGCAAAACCAAAACATATTTTTCTGCGCATCTCCTATGTTGCGACAGGAAAGGTTTTTCTGCATCAAGTCCTGATCAAGCCCAGTCATGACAAGTGCAAGCAATGCACCAGCGAGCAATTGTTTCCAAAAATAATTGCCATCCAGAAAATTTTCAAAATGGAACATGGTGGAATACTTGCTGTCGGCAACCTTATCCATGAGTCCTGTCAATGGCATATGAAGATGGTGACTTATAGATATAATACTGATGATTAACGCAGCAATCAAAAAGATGGTTTGGAAGCTATCTGTCCAGATGATTGTCTTCACACCTCCTCTGTATGTATACAACCAAATCAATAGTAAGGTAATTCCGACCGTTGCTGGAAAGGGGATATAATCCTTAAAGATAAACAACTGCAGAACGGCAGCCGCCATATAAAGCCGAAGCGCTGAACCAATCGTACGGGCAAGCAGAAAGAAGCCCGAGCCTGTTTTATAAGACCATTTGCCAAAGCGCTGATCCAAGTATGTATAAATAGAAACAAGATTTAAGCGATAATACAATGGCATCAACACAGCTGCAATGATGAAATAGCCTATCATGTGTCCAATGATAATTTGGTAATAAGAAAACCCTTTGACACCCACTGCTCCGGGTACGGAAATAAAAGTTAATCCAGAAAGGGATGTTCCAATCATGCCAAATGCTACCAATAACCAGGGTGAATCTTTCTTTCCGGTAAAAAACGATTCGGAATCAGCATTTTTAGAGGTATACCAGGAAATGATTAACAGGGCGCAAAAATAAAGTCCTATTACTGTTAGTATCAATGGTAAAGACATAAGTATTGTTATTTTCATCAAAAATCATTAAATTTTGTTAATTTTACTAACCACATCATAGTTATAAATAGCCCTATGCAGTTTAACTCAAAACCTTTGACTTGGCAGGAAGAAGACATTGCCGTACTTGAACAACCACAGGAAGAAGAAAAGAGAAGTTTGGTTGTACATAACGATGAGGTCAATACATTTGACCACGTAATTGATACATTGATTAAAGTGTGTCGACATACACCTGAGCAAGCCGAACAGTGCACACTGATGGTGCATTACAAAGGTAAGTGCGCAGTAAAAGCGGGATCATTTGAAGAATTGACTCCCATGAGACAAGCCATTTGCGATAGAGGTATTTCAGCAGAAATCATCTAAGGCTTTCGTTCTATTATGAACATACCCTCCAAGTTAATTGAAGAAGCAGTAGAAGAAGTGTCTAAGCTACCTGGTATTGGGAAGAAGACCGCTTTGCGTTTGGTATTGCATCTGATCAAGCAGGATGCAAAGGCCACTTATGGCTTATCCGATGCTTTGAAAAATCTCCGCGAAAACATCACCCATTGTACCGTATGTCATAATTTATCGGATGATACCGTTTGTAGTATTTGTTCGAATAACAATAGAGATCACAAGACCGTATGTGTGGTAGAAGATGTACGTGATGTGATGGCAATAGAGAATACCATGCAATACAGAGGCGTATACCATGTATTGGGAGGCGTTATTTCTCCGATGAATAGAATTGGACCTGATCAGCTCACAATAGAATCACTTGTTCAGCGTTTAACGGGAAATCAGGTAGAAGAAGTTATTTTAGCATTAAGCACTACCATGGAAGGCGACACTACCGCCTTTTATTTGTCAAAAAAGATTAGAACATTAGAAGTGAAGATCACCGCTATAGCAAGAGGTATCCCGTTGGGTGGAGAGTTGGAGTATGCAGACGAAATCACGCTAGGCAGAAGCATCATCACTCGTACCTTGTTGGAAGCATAAGACTGGAGAGGTTTGAAGAAATTAAGTGTAATTATAGTTAATTATAACGTTTGCCATTTTTTGGAACAAGCATTGACGTCTCTTGCCAAAGCGGCAAAACATGTAGATGTTGAAGTTTTTGTAGTAGATAACAATTCCGTAGACGGTTCAGTGGAAATGGTGAATGAAAAATTCCCATGGGTTAAACTGATTGCCAACAAACACAATCAAGGTTTTTCTAAGGCAAATAACCAGGCTATTCGCGAGTCAAATGCTGAGTATATTTTATTATTGAATCCCGATACAGTCGTTGAAGAAGATACGCTATCAAAATGCTGTCAATTCATGGACGAACATCCAGATGCAGGTGGGCTGGGTGTGAAAATGTTGGATGGCAAAGGTAAATTTCTTCCTGAGTCTAAGCGAGGATTGCCTTCTCCATGGGTTGCGTTTTATAAAATCTTTGGCTTTGCAAAGCTATTTCCTAAGTCTAGAAAATTTGGTCGTTATCATTTAGGCTTTCTAAGTCCAGATGAAATCAATCCTATTGACGTGCTTTCTGGCGCTTACATGATGTTGCGCAGTTCTGTATTGGATAAAATTGGTTTGCTCGATGAAGATTACTTTATGTATGGAGAAGACATTGACTTGTCTTACCGCATATTGAAATCAGGTCATAAAAATTATTACTATCCCGAAACAAGAATCATTCATTATAAAGGAGAAAGTACAAAACGCACGAGTATCAATTATGTATTCATCTTCTATAAGGCGATGATCATTTTTGCTCAAAAACATTTCTCTACTAAAAATGCTGGCATTTTTGCTGTGTTAATCAATACCGCAATCTATTTAAGAGCTGGTATGGCATTGATGACTGGTTTTGTACAACAAACCTGGTTGTTCTTTACTGATGCTTTTGTTATGTACGCAGGGATGTATGTTTTAGTGAATTTCTGGGAGCGGCATATCAAATCAGACAGTGATTTTTATCCGCCTGAATATTTGCATTACATTGTTCCTGTCTACGTATTAGTATGGGGCTTGACGGTATTTATGTATGGCGGTTATAAACCTTTAGCCAAATTTTATCATATCCTGGCTGGTATTGTCATTGGTACCTTTGTCATTGCAGCGTTTTCAAATTTCTTTGATGCGTATCGTTTCTCTAAAGGCATTATTGTTTTTGGGGGAATGTTGTCTATACTGGCTTTATTACTTGTTCGTGCTGTGGTCCAATTTATTCAACACGGTAATGTGAAGATTGGTGATGGCAGAAAGAAGAGAGTGGCAATTATTGGTAGCTACGAGGAAAGCAAGCGCATTGATGAACTGTTGAAAGACACTCATTACAAACTGAATGTTTTAGGGTATATCACATCCAATAAAAATGATGTCACACAAAAAGGATATCTGGGTTATTTGGAAGAATTAGAAAAGCTGGTGCAATTGTACCGCTTGGATGAAATTATATTTTGTTCTAAAGATGTTCCCGCTCATCGCATCATTGAATGGATGACACGAGTGGATAATAGAGCGGTTGATTTTAAAATTGTACCGGATGAAAGTAATTTTATCATAGGTAGCAATTCTTCTAACAAACGAGGTGATTTCTATAGCTTGAACATTGAGCTTAATATTTTATC
>JACMQM010000141.1 GCA_014376985.1 Cytophagaceae bacterium
TCCCGTGCAGAAGCCCTATGTGAAGGGCCACCAAAAAAATATTGGCGCCAGCGCAGAGTGATCAAATAAAGGTCAAGATGTAAGTGCAAAATATGAAAGAGTATGTAATCGGTTTTTCTTTTATAATAGTTGGCCTATTATTAATATTCATAACATTGAAAATATTACGTGATAATAAAGATGGTAGACAATTAAATACTATAGTTACTTTTTTTGCGACTTCAATTTTGTCTATAGTGATTGGCCTTTTAACAATAATAAGGAAATATTTAGAGATTGATAATAGTTAAACACCGCTGGCGCATTCTATTATGGTGTCTTATGCTGGCGCCAATATTTATTGGTGCCCCTTCACATAGGACATCTGTCCGGGCTTTCTAATTAACGATCAATATTTTTTAACCTAAATTTTTTATGAGCAGAAAATACAGAACAGGCGATCAACGCGACGCCCATTTCGTCACTTTAACAGTCTTACATTGGATTGATTTTTTCATTCGGGATGAATATAGACAAGTGATGGCAAAAAGTATTCAATATTGCCAGCAGCATAAAGGACTTGAAGTATATGGCTATTGTATCATGTCCAGCCATGTGCACTTTATCTTTCGTGCAGGTGAAAACGAATTGTTGGAAAATACGCTGAGAGATATTAAACGCCATACAGCGAAATGCTTTCATGATTTATTAGTATCTAAGCATAACAACTATGAAAGTCGAAAAAGTTGGTTGCTGCAATTATTTCAGGATAAAGACAGCAAGAAATTTCAGTTCTGGCAGCATGGAAATCATCCGATAGAATTATGGAGTGATGAAGTTTTTGATCAGAAATTGAATTATATACATCTTAATCCTGTAGCAGAAGGGCTAGTAGATCAGCCGGAAGATTGGAGATACAGCAGTGCCAGAGATTATGCAGGTAAGCGAGGATTAATTAGGTTGGTTGAGAATTAGAACCCGGGCAGAGGTCCTATGTGAAGAGGGCACCAATAAATATTGGCACCAGCGGGGATCAGGTGAGAGGCAATGAATTCAAGATGCAGAAGTACAATATTCCTTCAGGTGTTTACATGGTCAAAGTGCCAGCTGAAAAATTATACACCTTGAAATTAGTGATCAAATAAATTTTAAATCTCGAACACATATTTTTTGGTGTTCGAGATTTTTTCTAAAATTTATTCCATCGGTTGTACGCCTTCTTCCGAAACTTCCTGTTTGAATATTTTCTGCAAGTAATCTAATAATTCAGGATGCTTCTTTTTGAATTCTGAAGGAGCAACAAAAAAGTATTCACTTGCAACCGCTAAAAATTCAGCATCGTTGGTTAAGGCATAAGGAGAAATGTCCGAGGCACCGGCTCTGATTTTTTGAATTTCTTTATGCATTTCATTCAGCCATGGATCTATATTTTTTTTCTCCATCAGGTGTTCCGGCACACCATCCACTACGCCGTCTGTTTTATCGAGCAAATGTGTAAATTCATGTATGCCGACATTATGATGTCTTTTTTTACTTTGAAAACCACTGATCAGATCGGGCTTAGACAGCATGACCACTTGACTCAGCGGGCCAGAACCCACCATGCCGGAAATGCGGTCTTGTTTCATTTCTCTGTTGGGATGTAAAAAACTATCGTCAAACGTATTGCTGTATAACAACACTTCGCGGATCATGGGATAGTTGTAATCATCAAACGCAAAAGCAGGAATCACCGCGGAGGCAGCCACTAAGACTTTGGTACGTTCATCTGCTTCGACATCCACGCCGGTTATTTTCTTTTCATTTAAAAAAAGATGAATGCGTTTTTCAAACTGTGCTTTTTCATCTTCCGGAAGTTGTTCGTAGTAATCGACTTCTTTTAAGAGAATGTCTTTGTAGTTCTTTAGGATAGAAGGAGAAGCTTCAGTAAAAGCTTTTGCTTTTTTGATGAAGTAAAGGATGGCGATAAATACGATAGCAAGGATAATAAGGTAGATCATAGTTTCTCCATATAAATTTTGCAGACAGCTGCGTGAGGGATAGAAGTGGAAAGCCCGCAGCGAGCTTTTATGTTTGTTTGAGATGTACAGATAACCGAGCGAGGACTTGCAACGGATAGCCCGACCCGCCTTTTTCGGCGGGGCACGCCCAAACTTTTATCATCCTTATTATAGTAGTCATCCACTTCATCTTAACTGGTGTAATCTAACAATTAAAATTCTTAAACAATCCTACATAAACAAAATGACCTCACATCTTTTGATGCAAGGCCATTAAATAATTATTTAATAATCTATCTACTAAACTCCTTCTGCAATAACCTCTGTCACTTCAGGAATCATACGTTTCATTAAGTTTTCAATTCCTGCTTTCAACGTCACCGTAGAAGAAGGGCAACCGCTGCAAGAACCCTGCAACTGTACTTTTACAACACCGTTTTCAAACGAATGGAAGTTGATCGCGCCACCGTCTTGTTCTACAGCAGGACGAATGTATTCGTCTAAGATCACTTTTATTTTTCCAACGATTTCAGATTCACCTTCTATGCGTTCGTTGGTGGAAGTCAATTCAGGCTTGGCTTTAAACAAAGGAGTGCCTTCTTCCAAATAACCTTTGATCAAGGCTTTGATCATGCCTGTGATTTCGATCCAGTCAATGTCGTCTGTTTTAGTAATCGTGATGAAATTGGCATTCATGAATACACGTTTCACAAAATTGAAACGGAACAAGTCCAAAGCCAACGGACAACTCTCAGCGCTGGAAGGTGTAGCGAAGTCCACGCTGCCTTCAGGTACCAACAACACGTTGGTCATAAATTTCAAAGAGTTTGGATTGGGGTTGTTCTCAGTATATATTTCGATTGGAGTTTTTGCTGCTTCCATGTCTTTCTTAGGGGGTGTGACGGTACAACTGATTTGTAACTTGATAAGTTCAAATATACGGATAATCGGGCATCTAATCCAGTTTTTCTCGCTGTGCTAAACCATTCACGCACAAAGAAGTGGAAATGTCGCCGGCTACGTTTACGGCCGTTCTGAACATGTCCAATAAGCGATCCGGCGCCAGAATGAGCACAATCCCTTCGGCAGGCAATCCAACCGTTTGCAGAATGATCACGAGTGTAATCATACCCGCTCCGGGAATTCCTGCTGCTCCGGCTGTGCTTAAGATGGAGGTTAAGATGATGATGCCCATCTGCGCTAAAGTCAGGTCAACGCCTAAAGATTGTGCAATGAAATAAACAGCCACACATTTGTATAACGCTGTGCCGTCCATATTGATGGTGGCTCCAACCGATACGACAAAATTGCTGATGTTGTCCGGTACATTGAATTTTTCTTTGACCACGTTTAAGGTCAATGGCAGCGTGGCATTGCTGGAACTGGTAGAAAAAGCCATCAACAGTACAGCTCTGCTTTTAACGAAGAACTCTACATATTTGGTTTTGCTTAAAGTGGTAAAGCAAAGTGGGTACACGACAAACAGCATGATCGCTAATCCAAGAATGACAGTGAACATGTACAATCCTAATGACAACAATACATCCGCATTCAATTCCAACGAAGCGACCAATGCAAAAACACCGATTGGAGAAAGCGCCATAATCAGATGAATGACCTCTGTAAACCAGGATTGAACCGCTTCCAGTGCGCCTAGTATTTTTTCTTTGGCGTCGCCTGTCATTTTAGAAAGGGCAATGCCTAACAAGAAGGCCACCATTACAACTTGCAGCATCATAGTATTGTTGCTGAGTGCATGCACCATGTTATCGGGTACAATATTCGCTAAAGCGCCGGTAAAGGTTTCGGTAGATTCTGTTTGCTGCAATGCCGTAATTTTTTCTGCAGAAGCCTTATCTACGGCTAGGTGTTCTATTTTATGTCCGGGACTAATGAGGTAGGCGAGACTCAGCCCAATGATGGTGGCCGATACAAGCGTGGCTAAAAAAATAAGGAAGGTATGTTTACCGATCGCCTTTAATTCGGAAATAGATTTCAGACTTCCCATTCCAACTATGAGTGAACTGAAAACCAAAGGAACAGCTGCCAGATACAGCAACTTAATGAAAATCTTTCCGAGCGGTTTGATCCAATCCGTTGTGAAGGCAACGAGTTCGGGAAATGGTTTTTGTAAAAATGCCCATGCCACGCCGATTGCCATCGCGGCAATGATCTGAGTGGACAAAGGTATTTTTTTTATTCCCATCGAATGGATTTATTGATGAGGTAAAAATCTAATATGACTATGGCTGCCATCGCTTCTACGATCGGTACGGCACGAGGTACTACGCAAGGATCATGTCTGCCTTTGCCGGATACCGTGGTGGCTTCACCCGCCGTGGTAATGCTTTCCTGATCCTTCATCAAAGTGGCTACCGGTTTGAAAGCAACTTTGAAATAAATATCTTCTCCGTTAGAAATGCCGCCTTGTATACCACCGGAATGATTGGTCGTTGTGCGAACCTTTCCATTTTCTATGACAAAAGGATCGTTGTGTTGAGAACCGAATAATTCTACGCCTTCGAATCCA
>JACMQM010000142.1 GCA_014376985.1 Cytophagaceae bacterium
AGTCACTAATGGAAATTGTCCGGACATTAAACCTACTGCTCCTTTGGTGATGAACTATGGAAGAGTAGGCAAAGCGATTTATCCTGTCGGAAGCTATCCTGCAGATGTACATGGTTTGTATGATTTGAGAGGAAACGTAGCCGAAATGACAAAGAATGAAACTGTTGCCATGGGCGGCGGTTACAGAACGCGAGCAGATGGATGCACCGATGTAGCTGCACAAGCGTATTCGCAGCCAGCCACTTGGTTAGGTTTCAGACCGGTGATTCAGATTAAGAAGACTCATTAATGCCAATACCATAAAAAAAGCCTGTAATACTTTTGTGTTGCAGGCTTTTTTTATTTAATCGATGACGATTTGTTTATGAAGAATACCTTCATCTGTGGTGACACCAATGGTATATATACCTTTAGGGGATTTTGCAAGATCAATTTTCATATCTTTTAGGTGTTCACCTTGATTGACGACCTGACTGTAAACAGAGGTACCATTAACAGCATAAATATTGACGGTTCTTATTTCTTCAGTGCAAGAAATTTGTAACATATCTTTTACTGGATTGGGAGAGAGCAATACTTCAAAGAGATGAGATTTAGGAAGTATATAAGAAATTATGTTGCTGAATTTTCCAGTGCCATCTTCATCAACGCATTTTAGCCTTAGGTATCCATTGGATAACCTATCGTCGATAGTTGTTTCATACTTATAGGTGCCGGATGCATCGTTACCTAGTGCTGATATGTGTTCGATGTCTACAAATGTTTTTCCTTCTTTAGAATATTGAACAGCATAATAAGAAAGTTTTTTTTCGTTGGCAGTTTCCCAACGAAGCGTTGTGTGATGTTCCAACCATACATCCAATAGATCTACTGGTAATCCGGCATTGCCGATGCCTATCCCGAATCCTGTTCCTGTAGTGCCTGGTCCTCCTAATGTGGTGCCATCAAGTCCTTTGTATCCTCCGGCTCCATATAGATTACAGTTATCTGTTGCACAGCAGCCAGTATATTGATAGCCTGAATAGCCTGGAGTTTTAGCATCTCCTGTTACCCATATATCTATAATTTGCACTGCTACATTATTACCTGGTGTAGCATTCATGCAAAAATCATATTCTAAGCAGTTTTTTGTGAGGTCATCGTAATCTCCTTTATAAGGGTCAGAAGAATTAGTATAAGTCCAGAGTACCACATTGCCGCTAACTGCAGCATTCCATGTACCGCTAGAGTATCTGCCGGATAATGTGCTTAGAGGAATAGTAATACCCGTAAATCCGGTAGACCTAAACGTGAATTTAACTGATTTTACTCCCTCTATACCTGTCAGGTTTTGTACAAATAATTTGAAACAAAATTCATGAGATTGGTTATTGGGCCCAAAAGAAGCAGGAAGGGTTAGCTTAGTTCCATCTTTATATAGATCAACGGGAGCCACAAATGAAGGGTTGACACAATTGGTTTTTACGAATTCCAGCTTCCCTCTTTTATCAGCTATGTTTATATAGGTTCCTTTTGTAACGGCACCGAAAGCAATATCAAAATTCAAAGCAGAACTTCCTGCATGATCTACATATAGGTATAATATATTGCCCGTTGATGGAAGTGCTATTGAAATGTTGGTGTTGTTCCCAACGCCCATATTATATATAGGATAAAGGGTAGTAGTATTTATAGCGCAGGTTGTACTGGCATAGACATTACAATATTTATTGACAGATGTCATCGAGACTATTAAATCTGTAATTCCAGAGGGAAGAGTAAGTTCATATAACATATCCTCTCCATTCATTGTTGTAGAAGAGTATGAATTATACTTCCAGGTGTTGATGTCATTACCCATGCCAACACTGGATTGACCGATCATGGTTACCTTGGGACAACCTACGGAAACAGGAATTGGCGAAGTACAGTTTTCTCCAATCGCCAGTACGTTGGAACAAAGTAATAGGCTGAATAAAAAATTATATAGAAAAAATTTCATAGCAGTTAGTTTAGAATCAAAAAATTATTTACAACGTTATATACCCGGATGTTTTAAAAGGTAACTAAAGGTTTAATGAAAAGGAGGCCTATTGTAAAAAATCTAACAGCACAAAAATAAATTGGAAGATCTTCAATACGATAGAAGAAGAAAAGGTAATCGCTTATTGCGCAAAATACGTAGGACTTCTCTTCGTCAACTTCAAATCCTGCAGAATGGAAGACTTAGCAGTGATCGTGAAAAAATAAGATTGTCTGATCCCAAAAGGAACCACCGTCATCGCCATCTGCCAACAATGCAAGTCGCGCGTAATACCGATGGTAGTATAACTCAATCCTTTCGCTACAAAATCATAACCTGAGGTAACGGTCAATTTCCATTTTTCTGTCAAACTTAAATTACCATTTGCAGATAAAGACTGAGTAATATTCTTTTCAGCGAAACCTATTTTAGAATAATTGATATTGTAACTCAATGCCAAACTCCACGGAATACTAAAATCAATGTAGCGCTCCGGATAACGATTGATCATACTTAACTCCGCTTCGTTCTCTGCAGTAGGAGTGATTTTAGGCGGAGTTTTTTTGGCTTTAGGATTGAAGTTTCCTCCTATGGACAAGTTGTAAGTTTCTAACTTGAAAGTGCTTTTCTGTACTTTTCTTTGATAAGTAGTTTTTCCAATGATACTATCCTTTTCGTACTGATAAGGATCAAAACTGCTATTGAAACTAATATCAAACGTCTTGAAAAGCCTAGTCCTTGCAGATAAAACGATGTTTGACATCTGTAGTGAATCTGCCGCGAAGTTGTAAGTACCGCCGATACTAACACTTTCCAGCAAGTTTATTTTTTTAGTAGGAGCTGTTCCTGTCGTGTCTTTGCGGTTGCGTACTTTGGCTTCCAGGTTATTCGTGATTGAAACACCTATACTATTTTGTACCCCGTTACTTGGACCTCCGTAAATAAAACCGTTATAACTGGAGTATTGCGTGGGATTACCTTGTGCATCCAGAACCTGTGGTGCGAACTGATAACTGTTACTGTAAGCTGAAGGCTGTGCAAAATCTGGTTTATAAGTATACGTAACGACGGGATTGACAGTATGCCTTATGCCTTGGAGTGTCTTGCCTTTGAAACGGTAAGTTCCATAAAAACGAGTAGTCAAATCTGCCTTGAAGTTAAATTGACCGGCACGTGTAAACCCTTTTATTGTTTTTTCTTTTGCCACTACACGATGCGATACTTCATCATACTGATAGTCCAATTTTTCTAAATACCAATATTCCTGAAATGTCAGTGTAGGATTCAAGTTGAAATACTTGGCTACTTTTAATGTAGTACTGATAGGAATAGTATGTGTCATTCCTGTTTGTCCTCTACCTATAAGATAATTTAACGTGTTATCTCGTACGGGTATAATGGTATCTCCAGTCAGTGATCCTCCTTTTGTGAATTTATTATGAATGACGTATTTCGTATTCATATTATACGCCACGTTTATTTTTTCAAACCACTTATCTCCTCTGCTATTCTTTCCTTTCAAAGGGTAAATCCTGTTCATAGTCAAGGCTATTTCAGGCGCTGTCAGGTTCATCTCTTTCGTTTGCACGTTCTGATCCTGACGCAAGGCTACGTTTAGGTTGAAGGGACTTCGTTTAAAACTTTTGCTGTAGGTAACAGTAGAGTTGAATACACTACTTTGATAATTGGTAGGATTATAAGAGTTGAGTTTGTAATAAGAGTTAGACGTGATGTTCACATTGGCAGATAGCTTACCACTCGTTTTTTTCAGCGTAGCATGCCTCCATTGTAAATTAAAATTGGTCGGGAAAGGTCCGTCGTCAAATCCGTCTTTTACTTTGCTATAATTCAACAAGGCAAAGCCATCGTATACATAACGCTTGCGGTATTCAGAATTAACAGCCACAAGGTAACTCTTGTTGGTATAATAATCGCCTGTAATTTTTATGCCTATCTTATCACTGGCTGCCCAATAGAAACCACCTTGACTCATATAGAAGCCTCTGGTTCTTTGTTCTCCGATAGTTGGAAAAATAATTCCTGATTTAGATTTTGTGGTAATAGGAAAGAAGCCAAAAGGCAAACCAATAGGTGTAGGAATATCACTCACTACAATGTTAAATGGTCCCGTCACTACTTTATCTTCTGGTATGACTTTGAGTTTGCGTGCACTGATATAATAGTGCGGATGCTCCAGGTTACAAGTTGTATAACGTGCAGTCTTTACGTACATGGCTTGCTCAGTGCGTTTCACAGGATCTCCGTGGATATAACCTTCTCCTTGTTGCGTGATCAGATTACGGATCAATCCTTTTTTCGTTTGTATATTGTATTCCATATACTCCGTTTCGTATTGTTCACCGCCTTGCTTAAAAGTGGGCTTATCACGCACGGTCGAGTCTCCAGAAGGGCTTGCCTTTACAGTATTTTTCGAATAATCAATTTCTATTCTGCCGGCTTCTAATGTAAAGTCCTCATATACAATTTTTGCTTTACCGTATAGAAATACTTTTTTATTGACGACGTCCATAGCGATAGAGTCGTTGCAGGAATAAATGATCGTAGAACTGATTTGTCCTTGCTTTGCCGGAATAACTAAAGTATCTGTAAACGTAGCCGTATCTTTTGGTATAGCCGCTGTATTGACCTGACTTGTAGAGTCGGTCTGAGCAAATGAAAAATTTGCTAACAATAAGATTACAAAACACAATAGATGCTTCAACGTTCTTTTATCTTGTATTTTTTTCAGTTTCTGACAAAAAAAACCGAAATTAGTGCCGAAGTTATTGGATTTAACTCATTAAAACCCACTAGAAGTGAGAAAATTACTTGTACCCCTCTTACTGGTTCCGTTTTTCCTGTTAAGTTCTTATACTCCTCTAGAAATCAGCAAGTATACTTTGCGGACTATTGTGATTGACGCCGGACACGGGGGTAAAGATCCAGGCTGCCATGGCAAAAGTGCAGAAGAAGCGGATGTGGCCTTATCCGTCGCGCTGGAATTGGGAAGGGTCATTACAGAAAACATGCCAGGAGTAAGGGTTGTATACACTCGTAAAAAAGACGAGTTTGTAGAATTGCATGATCGGGCGGCGCTTGCCAACAAGAATAAGGCAGATCTGTTTATTTCTCTTCACTGCAACTCGGGTCCTACAGATATTGCTGGAACAGAAACCTATACAATGGGATTACATACAGCGGAAGGCAATTTGGAAGTAGCAAAACGCGAAAACGCAGTAATTCTGAGGGAAGAAAATTATAAAAAGAAATATGATGGCTTTGATCCTAATTCCCCACAGGCTCATATTATGTTTTCTTTGTATCAGAACGCCTACATTGGAAACAGTCTTGCTTTTGCTTCTAAAATTGAAGATCAATTTCAGGCAAGATTAGGAAGATCGAGCAGAGGTGTAAAACAGGCGGGATTACTGGTCCTATGGAAGACTTCTATGCCTAGCGTATTGGTCGAAATAGGCTTTTTAACGAATGCTAAAGAAGAAAAATATTTAAATAATAAAACGAATCAAGTGTATATTGCATCTGGAATATACCGGGCTTTGAAAGAATACAAAGCTGAAATAGAAACCCGTTAACTTATCAAACGTGAAAATTTCAAAAGAAGTTAAAGTAGCTACACTAGCCATCGTCTCCGGTACAATTTTGTATTTGGGATTTAATTTCCTGAAAGGGACTGATATTTTTTCTTCTACGAATACGTATCAGGTAACTTATCCTAGCATAGACGGATTGGGGATCTCAAATCCTGTATTGATAAACGGGTTGAATGTAGGTAGAGTAAGTGCCATTCAATTGGATCAAGACCATAACAATCAGCTGTTGGTGAGTTTGGAAATCGATAAGAAAATTAAATTGGGAGATTCAACAATCGCCTTCTTAAGTAATACGGGTTTGCTGGGTAGTAAAGCCATTAAATTAAATATTGGTCAGAATTCTGTCGTCTATGAAGATGGGGCATCGTTACGCGGCGAAAAAGAAATGGGATTAGCGGACATGGTAGCGGCAAAAGCTACTCCTGTCGTTGAACATTTAGATTCTGCTATTGTAAAAGTAAATGCTTTACTAGGCGCATTGCCAAATGATAAATTGGCGCAAGTCATCAATAACTTAGAATCTGCTACAGGAGACCTTAGGAAAATCATGAAGAATGATGTTCCTGCTATTACCGGCAACTTCGCAAAGCTGTCAGATTCTTTATTGCGTACGGAAGCACAACTGAAACCATTGATAAAAAAGTTTTCAGCTTTTGCTGATTCTTTGAATCATCTTGAACTGAAGGCTACCGTTGCTAAAGCCAATCAAGCAATGGGTAATCTGAATGAAATTACGCGCAAGATCAATGCAGGCGAAGGAACACTGGGTGCTTTGGTAACAGACAAAGCGGTATACAATAATTTAAATAAAGCACTAATGACTTTTGACAGTGTAATGGTTGATCTTAAGTACAACCCAAATCATTATTTTGCTCCTTTGGGAAAAAAACCAAAGAAGAAAAAGTAATAAATTTATTTTTTCTAACAGATGCTAATCAGCATCTGTATTCGTTCATTATAGAGTAGTTTATTGTTATGGATATACAATTTAATAAGAACGAAGATTCTTTTAAGTCTTTATGCTATCAACTGAAAGAGCGTTTCAAGAAAGTGGCGCTAGGTGGAGGGGAAAAAAAGATAGCGGCAGAGCACGAAAAGGGCAAACTTACTGCCAGAGAACGTATCGACTTATTGCTAGATCCTCAAAGTAACAGACAGGAAGTAGGCGCTTTTGCCGCTGACGAAATGTATCAGGAGTATGGCGGTTGCCCATCAGCTGGTGTCGTCGTAGTGATCGGTAATATAGAAGGAAAGAAATGCATTGTGGTCGCCAACGATGCTACAGTAAAGGCCGGTGCCTGGTTTCCAATGACCGCTAAAAAGAATTTGCGCGCACAGGAAATTGCTATGGAGAATAATATTCCCATCATTTACTTGGTAGATAGCGCAGGTGTTTTTCTTCCTTTGCAAAACGAAGTCTTTCCTGATAAAGAACATTTTGGAAGAATATTTCGAAACAATGCCCGCATGTCTGCGTTAGGGATTCCGCAGATTGCTGCCATCATGGGAAGCTGTGTAGCTGGTGGAGCCTATTTACCAATCATGTCAGATGATGCATTGATTGTTGACAAAACAGGCAGCATCTTTTTAGCAGGATCTTATTTAGTAAAAGCGGCCATTGGCGAAGACATTGATAACGAAACGTTGGGAGGCGCTACTACGCACAGTGAAATCTCCGGTATTACAGATTATAAATGTGCCAGTGATCAAGACTGCATCAAACAAATTAGAAATCTCGTTTCTAAAATTGGTGACAGCACGAAAGCAGGGTTCAATCGTATAGCAGCATCACTACCGATAAAAAATCAGGAAGACTTGTATGGTTTGCTTCCATTAGACAGAAGCAAGCCTTATGACATGCTCGAAGTTATTCACCGCTTGGTCGATCAATCGGAATTTGAACAATACAAAGAGCTTTACGGTCAAAGTATCATTTGCGGTTATGGTCGCATCGATGGTTGGGCCGTTGGCATTGTTGCTAACCAACGCAAGCTGGTAAAAACGAAAAAAAATGAAATGCAAATTGGCGGAGTAATCTATTCGGATTCTGCCGATAAAGCAGCGCGTTTCATTATGAATTGCAATCAAAAGAAAATCCCATTAGTCTTCATTCAGGATGTTACGGGATTTATGGTCGGAAGTAAATCAGAACAAGGTGGCATTATAAAAGACGGCGCAAAGATGGTCAATGCCATGGCTAATTCGGTGGTGCCGAAGTTTACGATTATTGTAGGTAATTCATTTGGTGCAGGAAACTATGCTATGTGCGGTAAAGCATTTGATCCACGATTGATTGTTTCCTGGCCTACTGCACAAATGGCTGTGATGAATGGAGCATCGGCTTCTAAAACGTTATTACAAATTAAAGTAGCCTCTTTAAAAGCGAAAGGTGAAAAATTATCGGAAGAAGATGAAAAGACGTTATTAGCAGAAATTCAATCAAAGTATGATCATGAACTATCTCCTTATTACGCAGCATCTAATTTATGGATCGATGCCATCATCGATCCTTTAGAAACAAGAAAAGTAATTTCAATAGGTATAGAAATCGCTAATCATAAACCTATCGATGAGCGATTTAATGTGGGAGTGATACAGACATAATATATGTTGCAGGAAGAAAGCAAAATAAAAGCATTGATCTCTTTGCTGGATGATGAAGATACTGAAGTAACAGTACATGTGAAAAGGGAAATCATGTCCATCGGTGAATCTATCATCCCTTTTTTGGAAGATGAATGGGGGAAGAATTTCAATCCTCTTGTACAAAAACGAATTGAGGATATTATACACCAATTACATTTTTTTAACTTAAAGGAAAAGTTACGTCAGTGGAAAGACGGAGGCGCCATTGATATCATAGAAGGCATGTGGTTATTGGCTTGTTACCAATATCCTGATTTGGAATTGCAAAAAGTGAAAATAGCATTGGATCAAATCTATTATGAAGTGTGGCCTGACATGAAGGAGGATTTGTCTCCAACAGACCAGATCAAGCTGTTGAACAATGCTATTTTCAATAAGCTAAAGTTTGGTGCCAATACAAAGAACTTTCATTCTCCTTCCAACTCAATGATCAACTCGGTGTTGGAATCAAAAAAAGGAAATCCTATTTCATTGTGTGTGATTTATATGCACATTGCACAAAGACTAAAACTTCCTGTGTATGGAGTAAACCTGCCTAATTTGTTTATCCTTACGTACAAAATAGAAGGCGCCCAGTTCTACATCAATGTATTTAATAAAGGCCTAGTGTTTACTCGCGAAGACATTGACAATTATATCACGCAGCTTAATATTGCCAAGAATGATATTTTTTATGAACCCTGCAATAATGTTGATATTGTCACTCGCGTGTTACGAAACCTGGTAGTCTCTTTTGAAAAATTAGGAGACACAGAAAGGGTAGAAGAGATCAATCAATTGCTGGAAGGAATAGTAGGCAGAGATCAACGATCGATATAAAGATAATAACTACTAAAGAAGATGTTTTAGTGAAGAGTGAAGAGTAAGCGGCATTTGCTCACTGTTCACTCTTCACTGTTTACTTAATTTGACATCCAACTTCCTCTGTATACCGGTATTTAAAAGACTTATTTGCCAACAAGGCATCAATGGCTTTTGCTAGATAAGATTCTTTAACGGATTTTTCTTTCTCCGGCGCATCGTCTATGGCGGCGCGGTATTGCATCACATATTTGTTAGAGATGTTTTTAAATACATACACCGACGGTGTTTTGGTAATGTGCAATTTCGTAGAAACGATTTTTTGAGGGTCTTCTAAATAAGGAAAAGGTAACGGAAAACTTTCTGCGTACTTTTTCATTTTTGCTGGAGAAGCTTCTGCGTTCAACGCAGGAGAGTTAGGATTGATGGCAACTACAAACACATCTCTGGTATCGTAGTTTTTCGCCAACTTAATAATACGTTCTGTATAGATTTTATTGTAGGGACAATCGTGTGCAAAGAAAATAAGCACCAGCAATTGATGGTTATATTCTTCTTCCAGATTAAAAGTGCTTCCGTTCACAGCATTGGTAAGTCGAAAGTTTTCTAATACTTCGCCGTGCTGCAACTGCCCATAACTGGCCAGAGAAGAAAAAGATAAGCTCAAGTAGAAAATTAACTTTGTCAATCTCATATAGTGTAAGCTACATAATAATCTTCCAATTTAAAAAAAAAGGTGTCGATGCGGTCTTGGTTGCGAACCATCACTTCAGCCTTTCCTTTATCAGAAGCATTGAGTTGTAAGATTTGTATATCGTCTTTTAAACTGAGGTTTTCATGATCAGAAACTTTATACACTGCTTCCTTAATACACCATTTTAAGGTTAATCTTTCATGATTTGTTTCCTTTTCTTCATCCTGCAGGTATTTTCCTGCAATTTTCTCAACTTTTGAACTGATCTTCTCAATATCGATGCCAACTTTTTGATGCGTATCCAGCAAAATGGCCGCAAAATCAACAGAATGAGAAATGGAAATATGAGCTTTATTGCCTACCAATAGCGGTTGCCCTGTATCGGTCCGGTAAGTGCCCTGATAAGGAATATGCATCAAGTCACAACAAAACTTAACCGCTAGCCTGGAAGCCAACCATTCGACTTGTTTGGCAGGATGTTTAATGTATTCCGGTACGATGATGCCTTGTATGTAGACAGAAGCTATGCTTAATAGTTCTTCTAACGATTCTGAAATGTGCCAAATCGCCGTTACCCGATCAGAAGATAGTTTCTCTAGTTTATATAAAGGCATTAAAAAGCGATTAAGGTGTTAGCTTTAAGAATCTGTTAAACTCGTATTAGGCTTTAGATCATAAGCAACATCTGAATCATTCCAATCATTCGTTTAAAAGAATAGTTAAAACGATCAAACAAATCATGTTGTTCTAATGCATAATCTAAGTTAAATTTAAGAAAAATTGGGGTTATGCAATCGATAGAGGTTGAAAAAATAGGGATGTACACAGGCCATAGGGATTGTATCTATGGATTGCTGCAAGGCATTATTCCACAACAGTTTTTTAGCTCAGGAGCAGATGGTCTGGTAGTCGCTTGGGATATAGAAAAGCCAGATCAAGGAGAACTGGTCGCTAAAGTGACGAATTCAGTTTATGCTATGGCATTAGACCCCATAAACCAGCGATTATGGATTGGACAAAATTTTCAAGGGGTACATCTGATTGATTGTATTACACGCAAAGAGATCCGTTCGGTAGCCATTACTGATTCCTATATTTTCAGCATACTGCATCACAAGGGTTTTTTATATTGTGCTTGTGGAGATGGGTCTGTGGTAGTTCTGGATGACACGCAACTTGGCCTCGTAGGACGTCTTAAGTTCAGTGAAAAAAGTGCTCGAGCTTTGGCTGTCAGTCCTGATGGAATGCACCTGGCAATAGGCTATAGTGACAATTACATTCGTATAGTTTCGTTATCTGATGGGAAGCTGCTAATGGAAATTGCCGCGCATGATAATTCTATCTTTACCTTGGCTTATTCACCCGATGGGAAACAACTCCTAAGTGGAAGCCGCGATGCACGGTTAAAGGTCTGGAACGTGAATGCTGGTTATGCCTTGCAACAATCTATAGTTGCCCACATGTATGCAATAAATGATGTGGCCTACAGTCCTGATGGGAGATATTTTGTAACTTGTAGCATGGATAAGTCCATAAAA
>JACMQM010000143.1 GCA_014376985.1 Cytophagaceae bacterium
AGCAATCCACATCGTATTTTGTTTTTTTGGCATACGATAGGCAATAAATTCCTGACGTTCTTATCCAACATGTTTACCAATCTTAATTTAACAGATATGGAAACCTGTTATAAATTATTCAATAGAAAAATGATTCAGTCACTGGATCTAAAAGAAAACCGTTTTGGCTTTGAACCGGAAGTTACGGCTAAAATATCCCGCATTCCTAAAGTTAGAATTTACGAAGTAGGTATTTCATACTACGGCAGAACATACGAAGAAGGAAAGAAGATCGGCTGGAAGGATGGGTTTAGAGCGATATACTGTATTGTCAAATACAATCTGTTTAGTTAGTAATAGAAGAGATCTGAAATCAGAATCAGAAGACATAAAAAAGCCTGCTAGAATCTAGCAGGCTTTTTGTTTATAATAAATCAGATTTCAGATTTCTGATCTCAGTACTATAATCCCATTTTTTCGTAAGCGTTGTCTGAGTTCAAGTCAACGAATGCTTCTTTCAAGCGAGCTACAAACGTATCTTCGCCTTTTCTCAACCATACACGTGGATCGTAGAATTTCTTGTTCGGTTGATCAGCACCTTTAGGATTACCCAATTGACCTTGCAAGAAAGCTTCATTTGTTTTGTAGTAACCAAGGATACCTTCCCAGAATGCCCATTGCAAATCTGTATCAATGTTCATTTTGATGACACCGTAAGAGATACCTTCTCTGATGTGCTCTCTTGAAGAACCGCTACCACCGTGGAATACGAAGTTGATCGGATCAGGAGTAGACGTATTGAATTTCTTAGCGACAAAGTCCTGAGAGTTTTTCAAAATTTTCGGCTCCAATTTCACACTACCGGATTTGTATACACCATGCACATTACCGAATGCCGCAGCAATGGTAAAGTTCGGACTGATTTTGCTCAATTCTTCGTAAGCGTAAGACACTTCTTCTGGTTGAGTGTAGAGTTTGGAATTATCTACATCAGAATTATCTACGCCATCTTCTTCGCCACCCGTTACACCCAATTCAATTTCAAGGTGCATACCGATTTTGCTCATACGCTCCAAATACTTTTTGCAGATCTCGATATTTTCATGCAAAGGCTCTTCAGAAAGATCCAGCATGTGAGAAGAAAACAAAGGCTTACCGTGCGCTTTGAAGAATTTTTCACCCGCATCCAACAAACCGTCGATCCAAGGTAATAATTTCTTAGCTGCGTGATCCGTGTGCAACACTACTGCTACGTCGTACACTTCAGCTAATTGATGAATATGATGAGCACCAGAAATCGCACCGGCGATAGATGCTTGTTGTTTGTCGTTGGGTAAAGATTTACCAGCATAAAATTGACCACCTCCGTTAGAGAATTGGATGATTACTGGAGAGTTCGCAGCTTTTGCTGCTTCTAATACTGCGTTAACAGAGTTTGTACTTACTACGTTTACAGCAGGAAATGCTAATTGTGCTTTTTTAGCAGCAGTGTACAATTTAGTCAGGTCGTTACCTGTGATGACACCTTTCAATGCCGTTTGTGTGTTTTCAGCCATATTTGTTTTAAATAAATGAGTGCAATGGAAGGTCAAATATACGAAAAGCCGAACAAAATTCACTGCTTTTAACCCCGCAAGACTCTTTTATCCGTAAATTAGACGAAAACCTATTCTATGCGGCTGATTTCGCATCCTATTTTATGCAATTACTACCTGACTTACCGCTGCAATGCGGCCTGTAGTTTTTGTGACATTTGGGAAAAGCCCTCGCCGTATATTACGCTAGAGCAAGCCGAGCAAAATTTTAAGGCACTCAAAAAACTAGGAGTCAAGGTGATAGATTTCACCGGAGGTGAGCCACTCCTTCATCGCGACCTGGCTGCTATTTTGAAACTGGCCAAATCGATGGGTTTCATCACCACGGTCACCAGCAACGGAATGTTGTATCCCAAAAGAGCCGAAGAGCTGAAAGGCCTGATTGATATGCTTCATTTTTCTTTGGATGCAGCCGATGCGGCTACGCACGATGAGATGAGAAAAGCGCCTTGCTTTGATTTTGTCATGCAATCCATTGAGATCGCTAAGTCCTTAGGAGAGAAACCTGATATTTTATTTACAGCTTTCGGTGAAAACATTGATCAATTAGAAAAGGTCTATCAAAACATTACGTTGCCTAATGATTTATTGCTTATCATTAATCCTTCCTTTGAATACAATCAGGTAGAAACCGGTGGAGGCTTGAACGCTGCACAGTTCAAGACCCTGACACAATGGGGACGTAAGCCGATGGTGTATTTAAATGAAGCTTTCATCAAGCTACGAGTGGACGGAGGCAATCAATTAGAAGACCCGATCTGCAAAGCTGCGAGTACTACATTGGTTATTTCTCCAGAAAATAAACTGGTCCTTCCATGCTATCACCTGGGCACCAAATCCTTTGACATCAACAACAACTTGTACGAACTTTATCACTCCGAAGAAGTGCAGCAATTGGTAGCCTTAGAAGGAAAACTACCCGCATGTCAGGGCTGCACGATTAACTGTTACATGCAGCCTTCTTTTGCTGTAGAGATGAATAGGTATTGGTGGAGTGCGTTGCCGAGTACGATCAAGTACAATCGAATTAAGGGGACCTGGAAACAGTTGTTTTAGTGAGCGGTGAAGGATGAATAGTGATGGCAAGACGACTGTAAACAATTTGCTCTATAGATAGTGGATAAATTCTACTACTGTTCACTGTTCACCCTTCACTGCTCACCATTTTATTTCTTAGCTTTACTTCACAACAACAACATTCCGTCCTCTATGAATCTTAGGATCTTTTTTGATATCGTAAAAACAGAAGTTCCTACACACATCAAGAACGATGTTTCCAGTTTATACAACCACATCATCCGTTACGAAGAAAATTTTCCTTCACTCGATTATGCAGACATAGCCATCATCGGATTGACAGAAGAAAGGGGTGCTACAGATGCAGAAGGCGTGAGCAAGGCGGCGGATGCGGTGAGACAAAAACTGTACGCCCTGAAAAAAGGAACCGGTGCATACCGCATTGTGGACCTGGGTAATTTGCGTTGCGGCATCAACATCGACGAGAGTTACAAACGCATCAAGGAAGTCTGCGAAGTACTGCTGAATAAAAACATCATTCCTGTATTGATCGGTAGTACGCACGACATGGACATTGGTCAATACATGGGTTACGAAGGTACGGGTAAGTTTGTGAGCATGGTGAACGTGGATGCGTCCATCGACATGTACACGCACAGTGAAGACCGCAGCCGTCAACATGTGCACCATTTGCTGACACATGAACCGAATATTTTATTCAATTACAGTCACCTCGCTTACCAAACTTATTTTACTGACCAGGAGATTTTAGGCGTACTGGAGAAATTGTATTTTGAAATGTACCGTGTGGGTCAGGTGCGTAAAAATATGGAGGAGTTTGAGCCTGTGATCCGCGATGCAGACATGGTAAGCTTTGACATTAGTGCCATTCGGCAAAGCGACGCACCCGGCAATAAGAATACTCATCCTTTTGGTCTAAGCGGGGAAGAAGCTTGTCAGATCTGTTGGTACGCGGGCTTAAGCAATAAATTATCTTCGATTGGTTTTTATGAATTCAATCCCTTAGAAGACATAAAAGGTCAAACTGCTTCAGTAGTTGCAACCATGATCTGGTATTTCATTGAAGGATTTTACAGCCGTCATGCAGAGTCGCCGGATTTCAATACGCAGAAATACAACAAGTACTACGTAGCCCTCACCAGCGAACCGCATCAGTTGGTTTTTTATAAACACCTGAACAGTGAGAAGTGGTGGATGGAAGTGCCCTTTCCGGAAAGCAAATCCAACATGGCACGTAATTCTATAGTGCCTTGCAGTTACGAGGATTACATGACGGCCAACCGCGGCGAATTGCCGAATCGGTGGTTGCTGACGCATGCAAAATTGATTTAGTGCGGAGTGAAGGCTGAAGAGTGAACAGAATTAGTCTGTTAATTTAATAAATTCTTCACTGTTCACTCTTCACTCACCTAACTCTATGGAAAACAGCCCACTTCAGCAATATACCCGCTCTCAGCTAGCTTCCCGCAACGGAACCGACCGGGACGAAATATGGGTAGCCTATAAAGGACTCATTTACGAATTGAATAAATCAAGGATGTGGAGGAACGGGCTTCATTATGAGCACATGGCAGGCCAAGACCTGACCGCTGAAATGGAATCGGCCCCGCACAATGAAAATGTCTTTGATAAGTTTAAAATAGTGGGTAAATTGATAACCTAATTCTAAGACTTCTCCTTTTAATCTAATTACACATGATTGCCATCGTTGACAGTGGTTCTACCAAATCGAGTTGGGTATTTGTAGACGAAAATAACAACAAACACAACTACAGAACAATTGGTTTTAACCCTTAC
>JACMQM010000144.1 GCA_014376985.1 Cytophagaceae bacterium
ATTTCGGCCACCACGTGTGCATCCCATACTTTTTCAAATAAGGTCTTACCCATTTTTTATGATTGATTACAATTATTGATTATTATTAATTGATACCTGAGGTATCATTTGTTAACGATAGCATGGGCGCAAAGCATTGCGCCCCTATGACGGCATGTTATGCCTTGGCGATGGAAACTTCTTTCATCAACACATGCAAGTCGTCGTCGTTGACTTGTTTGAGTTTATCGGCCATGTCGACGAAAGCCGTGTAAGCGATATCCAATTGTTCTTTGTTCAGCATATAGCCCACGTTAGCTAAGCGGTGATTTAACGCGGCACGGCCACTGCGAGCGGAAAGAAGAATAGAAGAAGCATCTGCTCCAACATCTGCCGGATCCATGATCTCGTACGTTTCGCGGTTCTTCAAAAATCCATCCTGGTGAATGCCGGAAGAGTGTGCAAAGGCATTTCGGCCCACGATGGCTTTGTTGGCTTGTACCGGCATGTTCATCATGGTGGATACCAAGTGGCTGATCGGTACTAATTTTTTTGTATTGATACTCGTCTCGAATCCTAAAGCAGGATGTGACTTGATGATCATGGCGATTTCTTCTAAGGCAGTATTTCCTGCACGTTCACCGATACCGTTGATCGTACATTCGATCTGACGTGCTCCATTCACTACACCTGCCATCGCGTTAGAGGTCGCTAAACCTAAGTCGTTATGGTTGTGACAAGAGATGATCGCTTTGTCAATGTTTTTTACATTGTCCATCAAATACTTGATGCGCTCTCCGTATTGCCAAGGCAACAAGTAACCCGTCGTATCCGGAATATTAACAACCGTTGCGCCGGCAGCAATCACGGCTTCCACCATCTGTGCAAGGAACACGATGTCTGCACGACCTGCATCTTCACAATAAAATTCTACATCGTCTACATATTTGCGCGCATACTTCACAGCGGCAACGCCTGTAGCTAATACTTTTTCACGTGTACTACGAAATTTATGCTGGATGTGATTATCCGAACTACCGATACCGGTATGGATACGTTTTCTTTTGGCAAACTCCAGTGCAGCAACAGCAGCGTCGATGTCTTTCTCCACCGCTCTGGTCAATGCACAGATGATAGGATTAGAAACCGCTTTCGATATTTCTACGACAGAATTAAAATCACCGGGACTGGATACGGGAAAACCAGCTTCGATCACATCTACTCCGAGCTCCTCGAGTGCCTTGGCCACAATGATTTTCTCCGTGGTGTTCAATTGGCAACCCGGGACTTGCTCTCCATCCCTCAATGTGGTGTCAAAAATATAAATCTTATTTCCCATAATGATGTGTAATAAATGCCCCTAAAGAGTTTTTAGCCCGCAAAAGACAAATGTTTTTTGAAATACGTTAACTACAAATTTAGTTAAAAATCGGGATAAAAGGGAGTATTATAGTCCGAATTTTAGGTACTAAATGAGTGTTTTATGGCATTTAAAACGGCTGAAAAGGGGATTAAGTTCAGGGTTAATGAATGGATAGGAATTGGAGGACTTATCCATAAGATGAGATATTGGCTCTCGAGGCAGTGAAAAAAGAAGTGGTTAATAATTAGGGCGTTTCCTTGCGGGCCGGGCTTTCGCTCCAAGTCCGACTGCCGCACCATTCCGCGCGCTTCGGGCTTTCCACTCGATCCCTAACGCAAGTGGGGTGATCCTCCGCTTGTCCCCTGACAGGCCGAAATGCTTCTTGATAATCGTGGTCGGCTTTTTTATACAAGCTGATGGCCTGTCGGGAGGAAGGCCATGGATAATGACTAAAGTATCAAACGCAAAGGTTTCATCGCCGACTTTATAAATCCCTGGCGCTGGTAAAATTCTATGGCTCTACGGTTTGTCGGGTCTGTTAACAAGGTGATTCTAAGGCAACCCTTTTCTTTAGCATAATCAATCGCTGCTTTCAATAGTTTTGTCCCTGCACCCTGACCACGGCTATCGTCTTTTAAAACCAAGTCTTCCAGAATAGCTACCTGTCCGCCCATAGCTGTACTTACCGTATACAAAAGGCTGACCATGCCTATCACAACATCTTTCTCCTTCAGCACAAATAGGTTTCCGATTTGAGGGTGCTGGATAATATTTTTCAATCCAGACTGTTGCTTAAACAAATCCGGGGAGAAATCTGCTTCCTGCATAAACAATAGTGCCAGCAATTCTGCCATAGCAGGAATATCTTCTAATGTTGCGGGGTGAACGGTTGCCATTTTTTGAGGGGATACCTAATGTTTTGCTAATCTAAATTTTTTAAGTCAATAATAAAACTTTCTTCCGGAGTAGAAATTCTCACTGTTTTATTATCAATTCCAATACTAGAGTAGTACGGGTAATTTGAGGGGCCAACGATAGGGATTGCTAATTTACATACTTTTCTTGTCACAAGGTTTTCTGCAGCAAAGGTTATTGAGAATCGCTAATTACAGAATCCACATAAACAATAGTGCTACTCATACTGTCCATTTTTTCAATATCCTTATCCAAATAAATAAAGGGATTCTCTCTCTTAACTGGCAAAAATGTGTCTACTCTGAGCTTGAGACCACCATACAACTATGCAAGGATATTCATCATTTGACCATAATAATTCAGCAAGTCTCTTGATGGGTATCCCCATTTTATTTAAATCAAACCATTGTTTTTGTCCATCAATGATTACGCAAAAAGAATAATTCTCACCTGTATTTAACACATCAATTGAAGTATTGCCTCTCTTCAAAACATGATCAATAATTCCAATTGTATCTTCTTTCGTTTGATTTTCAGAATGGTCAAGTGGTTTATTGTCACACGCATATAATAACAGTGCTATTACGGCAAACAAAATCTGCTTCATTTCTGTAATGATTAGATAACCTTACTGCTTAAAAAATACTCTTTTAACTCTTTCTCCAATCCCCGTGAGCAACTCATAAGCAATGGTACCAATAGCTTGAGACTGTTCGATCAAAGTGGGAGAATCACCGAAGACAATCACCTCGTCTCCTTCTTTTACTTCCACACCAGTCACATCAATCATGGTCATGTCCATGCAGACATTACCGATAACCGGACACAAGACTCCGTTGACATTTACATTTCCAACGCCATTACTGAAACGTCGGTCAAATCCATCGGCGTAACCGATGGCGATGGTGGCGATAGTTGTCGCCTTTGTAGTTTTACCTTTGCGGCTGTAACCCACAGTTTCACCAGCTTCTATGTGTTTCAGCTGAGAAATATGAGTAATCAGTTTACCCACGTTCATCAATTTATCCTGGTGCAAGCCATTGACTTCCACTCCGTATAAACCAATTCCTAAACGGACCATGTCAAAGGAGTACTGCGGAAAACGCACGATGCCTGCGGAGTTCAGTGCATGTTTGAGGAACGAATAACCGAGTGCTGATTCTAATAAGCCGCAGAACGATTGAAATTCTTTCAATTGCATTTCGGTAAAATCATTCCACACTTCTTCATCCGCCGCTGCCAAATGTGTGAATGCTCCTGCAATGGTAATCCTGTTTTGATGCAGTAAAAGCAACTCTAACAATGGTTGTAAGTCTTTCTTTTCAAAGCCCAATCGATGCATTCCTGTATCCAGTTTCAAGTGAATATTGGACGATGCATTTTCCCACTCCAAATATTCGATCCATTCTTTCAGGATCTTAAAGCTGTACATCTCCGGTTCTAGCCGGTAGCGCAGTAAAGTATCAAAAGTCTGACGATCCGGATTCAGCACCATGATCGGTACCGTGATCCCGTAATTGCGCAGCACCACACCTTCATCCGCATATGCTACAGCCAGGTAATCAATGCCTCGGTGCTGCAACAGTTGTGCGACCTGATGACTGCCGCTGCCATAAGCAAAGGCTTTCACCATGCCCATGATTTTGGTGCCTGGTTTTGCGATCGAACGGTAATAATTCAAATTATGTACCAAGGCATCCAGATCAATTTCAAAGCGGGTGCCGTGTACTTTTTCTTCCACTCGTTGGGTGATGGCTTCAAATCCGAAGCTGCGTGCGCCTTTCAAAAGTATGAGTTCATTTCTCAAAGAAGTAAAATCAAACGCCTTTAAAAAATGAGTAGTGTCTGAAAATAACTGCGTAGACGGTGGAAAGACTTTTGCGAAAGAAGAAAACAGCGGACCAATACCAATCAATTGTGTAACCTTTTTGCTTTGCAATAATTCTGCTATGCTTTTATATAATTCTTCAGGAGGCAGACCCGATTGCAAGACATCCGATAAGATGAGGGTCAGCGGCAAGGCTCTTCTATGTTGTGTGGCAAAATCCAAGGCGAGTGAAAGCCCCATCAGGTCATTGTTGTAGGAGTCATCAATCAGCACGGTGCTGTTGATGCCATTCTTCAACTCCAAACGCATGTGCACCGGTTCTAAACGTGCGACGCGTGGTGCGATGTCTTCAATAGAATAACCAAACAAGACCAAATAGGTAATGGCATGCATCGCATTTTCTACCGAGGCCTCATCTGAAAATGGAATGTGAATGTGCTGTGCTTGTCCTTGAATAGATAGTTCTAGCTTCCACCCATTACTTTCTCTTTCTTTCTTTGCAATGTATACATCAACAGATGAATCTTTTCTCGACCAGGTAAACGAAGGGATCTGTTGTGCTTGCACCTCCACATCAATAGCTGTGTGGTCTTTGCAATACACTAAATGTTCAACGTGTGTAAATAATTTTAGCTTCTCCTTAATCTTATCCGGTTGACTCTTGAAGCCCTGATCATGCGCTGTGCCGATGTTAGTAAAAATTCCGTCTACCGGCTGTATCACATCGCGCAGGTGTTCCATCTCATGATAAGTGGAAATGCCTGCTTCAAAAATAGCCATGGCGTGATAGCCTTCCATTTCCCAAACAGAAAGCGGAACGCCCAATTGTGAATTATAGCTTTTAGGACTGCGCACCATGGCACAATCTGTATGCAGCATTTGCCAGATCCATTCTTTGATAATGGTTTTGGCATTGCTGCCCGTGATAGCCAATACAGGTATGTGAAACAAGCTGCGCTTGTAAGCCGCCATGCTTTGCAGAAAGCGCAAGCCACTGTTTGTTTTAATGATGCTGGAAGATTTTTTTATCTCCGTAGTGAGGAAGCTTTCGTCTTCCACCACGAAATGCCTAACGCCCTGATGGAATAAATTTTCCAGGTAGTGGTGTCCATCGTGTGAAGGACCTTTGATGGCAATGAAAAGTGTCTGTTGAGGAAAATGCAGAGAGCGTGAATCTGTTAGCAAGTGACGCACCTCTACTTCATCGGCCTGCCGGCTAATAACGGTTGCTCCTGGAAGATCAGCGATTTGACTAAACAGCATAAGTTTAATGTCTGCGTGGAGTTGCACCTACTCCTTCTGTTAGTTTCAAAAACTTAGGATACAAAATGATCAAGATTAATCCTGCTACTAATGTGAAAGTGCCCAGGATAGCATAGGCGTACGTAACATTTGAACCTTGTGAAAAGAAAGTAAACGCAAAGGCCAAAATAAATACCATTCTGAAAAGCGTAGTATATACGTTGAACATACTGTTCACTCTACCC
>JACMQM010000145.1 GCA_014376985.1 Cytophagaceae bacterium
ATATAATTTATCCGCCACGTCAAAGTCCGTAGACACCGTCTCGGGGTTACAGTTGATCATGATGGTTTCATAACCCATTTCTTTCGCAGCCAATACACCGTGTACACAAGAGTAATCGAATTCGATGCCTTGTCCGATACGATTTGGACCAGAACCTAATACCACAATCTTCTTACGATCTGTGGGTACGGATTCGTTTTCTCCTTCGAAAGTAGAATAATAATATGGTGTTTTCGCTTCGAACTCGGCGGCACAGGTATCTACTAACTTGTATACTCTGTGAATACCTAAGTCTACGCGCTTCTGGAACACTTCACTTTCTAAGCAACCCAATAAGTGAGCGACCTGACGATCGGCATACCCTTTTTGTTTCGCTGTACGCAACAACCCATCAGGCAATGTATCCAGTTTGTATTTTCGAATCTCTTTTTCCAAGTTCAATAAATCTTCAATTTGATTTAAGAACCATGGATCAATATGCGTCAACTTTTGAATCGTACTGAATGCAATGCCTAACTTAAAAGCATCGTATACGTGAAACAATCTGTTCCAGCTTGGATTCGCAAGGCTTTTCAGGATTTCATCCTGGTTGGTCAATTCTTTTCCGTCAGCCCCTAGCCCGTTACGCTTGATCTCCAAAGACTGGCAAGCCTTCTGCAGAGCCTCCTGGAAGTTGCGACCGATACCCATCGCTTCTCCTACCGACTTCATTTGCAAGCCCAATCTGCGATCTGCACCTTTGAATTTATCGAAATTCCAACGCGGTACTTTTACGATTACATAATCGATAGCCGGTTCAAAGAACGCGCTGGTCGTTTTAGTGATTTGATTTTTCAATTCATCCAGGTTGTAGCCGATCGCCAGTTTTGCGGCGATCTTTGCAATCGGATATCCTGTAGCCTTAGAAGCTAGAGCCGAAGAGCGTGATACTCTTGGATTAATTTCTATACCTACAATTTCTTCTTCGTTGTTTGGGTTAACAGCAAACTGTACGTTGCAACCACCCGCAAATTGGCCAATACCATTCATCATCTTAATGGCCAGGTCACGCATGTGCTGGTAGTTTCTGTCTGACAAGGTCATGGCAGGAGCAACGGTAATGGAGTCTCCTGTATGGATACCCATCGGATCGAAGTTTTCAATCGAACAAATGATGATTACGTTACCGACATTGTCGCGTAACAATTCCAATTCAAATTCTTTCCAGCCCACGATACTTTGCTCTACCAATACTTCATGTATCGGAGACGCATGCAATCCATAAGTCAATGCCTGATCAAATTCTTCTGGCGTGTTGACAAATCCACCGCCTGTGCCGCCTAACGTAAAGGAAGGACGAATCACCAAGGGAAATCCAATTTCCTGAGCGATTTCTTTACCCATCAGGTAAGAAGTAGCAGCACGGCCTTTACACACCATGACGTCCAGCTTTATCATCAGCTGACGGAATTTTTCGCGGTCTTCTGTGATCTCAATCGCGCCAACGTCCACGCCGATCATCCTCACACCGTATTTTTCCCATACACCCGCTTTGTCGCAATCGATAGCCAGGTTGAGCGCCGTCTGGCCTCCCATAGTAGGAAGCACCGCGTCTATTTTATGTTTTTCAAGAATTTCAATGATGTATTTTTTCTCCAAAGGTCTCAAGTAGATGTTATCTGCTGTAACCTTATCCGTCATGATAGTGGCCGGATTAGAGTTGATCAAAGTCACCTCAATGCCTTCCTCTCTAAGAGAGCGGGCAGCTTGAGAACCGGAGTAGTCAAATTCGCAGGCTTGTCCAATAACGATGGGGCCGCTACCAATAATTAAAACAGATTTTATGCTATGATCTCTAGGCATTGTAGGGGTCTGAAAATTGTGTAAATCACGCAAAGGTAGGGTATAACAAATGGAATAAAAAAAATAAACCGTAAAAAGACCATTAAATAAATGCGTTTTTTAAGAGCGGTTGTGTGTCAGCGGAATAAGAGATTTAGACTTTTGGGCTCTGATCCTCTATTTGGAAACATAACTTTGGCTTGCGTTACGGATTGAGCCGTTGTCTGAGCTCTTCCCGCTTTTTCAGCGGGAAAGCGGGTGGCGAAAGCTTTATTCGAAGGGAAACGCCCTCAAGAATGTTATAATGATGAAATTCAATAATTGAAAAAGTTAATGGAATTTTGGCGTTCCCTTTGGGCCGGGCTTTCGCCACTCGCTTCCCAAATATAAATTTATGGTTCAAGCCAACTTTATATGTCGGGAAAGCTCAAAAAATGGCTCAATCCCTAATGAAAACATAATTTCAATTATTAAGTGGAATGAAGTCATTTCTAGACCTTTTTTAAGTCATTCTAGGACAAAACCCATAGTATGCGTTTAAGTGAACGTCTTTTTAGAGTCAAAACATACGTCTGCTAAAAGAATGTGTGTAAAAATTCATTTTCACTTTTTTTATCGGTAAATTTGTGAAAAACCCCCTAATAAAATCTGGTCCATTTTCTTTGATTAAGTCAAATAAAATTCGTTTGGGAACTTTTAAACGAGAAGGGTGTTTGAATAATATAATTAAATATACACGTAAAGTTCAGTTAGGTTGATGACAGAGAATGTAAATTCCGGATTGTACGATTCTAGTTTTGAGCACGACTCCTGTGGGATTGGTTTTGTAGCCAATCTGAAAGGAAGAAAAACCAATGAGACGGTAATGAACGCATTGGACATGCTGGAACGTATGGAGCACCGCGGTGCTTGTGGATGTGAAGCGAATACAGGCGACGGTGCCGGTATTTTGATTCAGATTCCACACGAATTTTTGTTGGATCAATGTGTGAAGATTGGCATAAAGCTTCCTGCTTCCGGTTCCTACGGAGTGGGCATGATCTTCTTCCCTAAGAACGAAAAGCTGAAGGAAGAGTGTCGCACGATATTGAATAGAAACGTTCAGAAGCTCGGTTTGGAAGTCATTGGCTACAGATCGGTACCGGTTGACAATTCTATGATTGGCGACGGAGCAAAATCTGTTGAACCTTCTATTGAGCAATTATTTGTCAAGCGCCCGGAAAACATGACCGATCTGGAGGCGTTTGAAAGAAAGCTGTTTATTCTAAGAAATTATGCGACACGTATCATCAAGGAAACTTTGAATGATGCGGAGGTCAACTTGTTGTTCTATATCTCTTCTTTGTCTTATAAAACCATTACCTACAAAGGTCAGTTGATGACTGCGCAGGTAAGACGTTTTTATCCGGACTTGCAACAGAAAGAAGTAGTGTCTGCGCTTGCAGTCGTTCACTCTCGTTTCTCTACCAATACTTTCCCTTCTTTTAAATTGGCTCAACCGTTCCGCTACATTGCGCATAATGGCGAGATCAATACCGTAAAAGGAAACGTTTTGTGGATGAGCGCTCAGGAAGCGGCCTTAAGTTCTCAGCGTTTCACGCGCGAAGAATTGGAAATGGCTTTCCCGATCTGTGATCCTAAAAACTCTGACTCTGCCAACTTAGATAACGTAGTCGAATTGTTAACCCTTTCCGGTCGTTCCTTATCACACGTCATGATGATGCTGATCCCTGAAGCCTGGGACGGTAACGAATCGATGGGCGATTTGAAACATGCCTTCTACGAATACCATGCGGCGCTCATGGAGCCTTGGGACGGTCCGGCTTCTATATCCTTTACCGATGGTAAAATCGTAGGAGCAACATTGGATCGTAACGGTTTGCGTCCGTCTCGTTGGTGCCTTACCGAAGACGATGTCGTGATCATGGCATCTGAAGCAGGCGTTGTGCGTGTAGACGAATCTAAAGTCGTGAAAAAAGGTCGCTTGCAACCGGGTAAAATGTTTGTTGTGGACATGGAGCAAGGACGCATCATCAGCGATGAAGAAGTAAAAACAGAAATCTGCTCTCGTCAACCTTACAGAGAGTGGTTGAAAAATAAAATCAAATTAAATGAACTGCCTGAACCGCAGATTGCTTATCAGCAACCTGACGATCAGACGTTGTTGAAGAGACAGCAAATTTTCGGTATGAGTAGCGAAGATTTGAACATGCTCATCACCGACATGGCAGTAAAAGGAGAAGAGCCACTAGGCTCTATGGGTAACGATGCTCCGCTGGCCGTTCTTTCGGACCAGGCGATGCATTTGTCTCAGTACTTCAAACAATTGTTTGCGCAAGTGACCAACCCTCCGATCGATCCGATCCGCGAGCGTATGGTCATGTCATTGGTTTCTTATGTAGGAGGTTCCTTGAACTTGCTGGATGAAACACCTTTGCACTGTCGCATTGTTGAATTACACCAACCGATCCTTGCGAATAAAGACCTTGAAAAATTAAGAGGGCTTGATCAATCGTATTTCCAAACCAAAACCATCAGCACTTACTTTAAAGTTGACGGTGAAGCCTCTCAGGGTGCATTAGAAAAAGCATTGAACAGAATCTGTCAATACGCAGTAGATGCTGTGGAAGACGGATACTCTATCATCTTATTATCTGACCGTACGATCGATAGTTCGCACGCTCCTGTTCCTTCTTTGTTAGCTACGGCAGCGGTGCATCACCACTTGCTGAGAAAAGGATTAAGAGGTAAAGTGGGTATTGTAGTAGAATGTGGAGACGCGTGGGAAGTACATCACTTCGCCACGTTGATCAGCTTCGGGGCTTCAGCCATCAACCCTTACATGGCTTTCGAAACCATCGTAGGTTTGAAAAAAGCAGGACATATTAAAAACGATTACAGCGAAGACAAATTGTTTGGCAACTTCATCAAAGCCGTTGATAAAGGTTTGTTGAAGGTATTCTCTAAAATGGGTATCTCTACTTTGCAGTCTTACCAAGGTGCTCAAATTTTTGAAGCACTCGGTATTCACAAAGAAGTCATCGATAAATACTTCCAGAACACCGTATCAAGAATCGGCGGATTGAAATTGGACGATATCGCCAGAGAAGCGATCATCAAGCATGCTCAGGCTTATCCGAAAATTGCTGCTTCTATTCCTAAATTGGAAGTGGGAGGTTTATACCAATGGAAACGCCGAGGTGAATTCCACTTGTTCAATCCTCAAACGATCCATTTATTACAACACTCTACCAAAACAGGCGACTACCAAGTCTATAAGAAGTATGCGAAACTGATCAACGATCAATCGCAGAAAGCCATGTCCTTGCGAGGTTTGTTGGAATTCAAAAAAGACAGAGAACCTATTTCTATAGACGAAGTAGAACCATTGGAAATCATCTTCAAGCGTTTCGCTACTGGAGCTATGTCTTTCGGATCTATTTCATTCGAAGCTCACACTACCCTGGCCATTGCCATGAACCGTATCGGTGGCAGAAGCAACAGCGGAGAAGGCGGAGAAGATGAAATTCGTTACGAACCTAAACCAAACGGTGATTGGGAAAGATCTGCCATCAAGCAGGTGGCTTCCGGACGTTTTGGTGTGACGAGTTATTACTTAGCCAACGCAGACGAATTACAAATTAAAATGGCTCAGGGAGCGAAGCCTGGTGAAGGTGGACAGTTACCGGGTCATAAAGTAGACGATTGGATCGGTCGTGTGAGACACTCTACTCCCGGAGTAGGTTTGATTTCTCCTCCTCCTCATCATGACATCTATTCGATTGAAGATTTGGCCCAATTGATTTTCGATTTAAAAAACGCCAATCCTAAATCTAGAGTCAGTGTAAAACTGGTATCTGAAGCCGGTGTAGGTACGATTGCTGCCGGTGTGTGTAAAGCACACGCTGACGTAGTATTGATTGCAGGTTATGACGGTGGTACCGGTGCTTCACCGATCAGTTCTGTGCGTCATGCAGGTTTACCTTGGGAACTTGGTTTAGCGGAGACGCACCAGACTTTGGTTAAAAACAAATTGAGAAGCCGTATCACGGTGCAAGCCGACGGACAAATACGCACCGGTCGTGACATCGCTATTGCAGCCTTGTTGGGAGCGGAAGAGTTTGGTGTAGCCACAGCGGCTTTGGTTGCCGTAGGTTGTATCATCATGCGTAAATGTCACCTGAACACTTGTCCTGTAGGTGTGGCGACACAAAATAAAGAATTGAGAGCCTTGTTCTCCGGTCAACCTGAACACGTAGTCAACATGTTCACGTTCATGGGTACAGAGTTGCGCGAGATCATGGCAGAACTGGGATTCAGAACGATCAATGAAATGGTTGGTCAGGCGGATCGTCTGCAAGTGAGAAAAGACATCACACACTGGAAGTATAAAAATTTGGACTTAAGTCCGTTGTTGTACAAAGAAGAAGCAGGTCCTGAAGTAGGTCTTTACAAAACAGAAGAACAAGATCATGATATGCTGGGTATTTTGGATGAGCGCTTGATCAAAGATGCGAAAGCAGCCCTGGACAACAAAACCAAAGTAACCGGTGAGTACGAGATCACAAACATCGATCGTACAGCAGGTACTATGCTGTCTTACGAGATCTCTACTAAATACAAAAAAGAAGGATTACCAGAAGATACCATTCATTACAAGTTCAACGGCTCTGCGGGTCAGAGTTTTGGTGCATTCGGTGCAAACGGTTTGAAGTTTGAATTGGAAGGTGAAGCTAACGATTACTTTGGTAAAGGTTTGTCAGGAGCGAAATTGATCCTGTATCCTTCGAAGCAAGCAAAATTTGTTCCATCCGAAAACATCATCGTAGGAAACGTTTGTTTCTACGGAGCTACTTCAGGTGAAGCCTACATCAGAGGTCAGGCGGGGGAACGTTTCTGCGTGAGAAACTCAGGCGGTATTGCCGTAGTGGAAGGTATAGGTGACCACGGTTGCGAATACATGACAGGAGGTACTGCGGTCATCCTTGGAGAAACCGGAAGAAACTTCGCTGCAGGCATGAGCGGTGGTGTGGCTTATGTATACGATGCATCGAAAAAATTCCCGTCTCGTTGCAACATGGAGATGGTCGCTTTGGAAGTATTGGAAACAGAAGACTTGGCTGATTTGAAAAAATTGATCGAGAACCATTTCAACTATACTCAAAGTGATGTCGCTAAGTCGATCTTAGACAATTGGGCGAAAGCTGCATTGGACTTCATCAAAGTCATGCCGGTGGATTACAAAGCGGTACTGTTAAAAAGAAAACAAGAAAGTAATAACAATAAGGAGGTTGTCGTAAATGGGTAAGCCAACTGGTTTTATGGAATTTGGCAGAGAGTTGCCAAAGAAAAGAGATCCTAAAGAAAGGGTTAACGATTACAAAGAACTCTATATTCCTTTCCAGGAGAAACAGGTAGAGGCTCAGGCGGCACGTTGTATGGATTGCGGTGTACCGTTTTGCCATAATGGTTGTCCACTTGGGAATATCATTCCTGAATTCAACGATGCGGTATACAAAGAGCATTGGGAAGAAGCTTATCAAATATTAAGCTCAACCAACAACTTCCCTGAATTTACAGGAAGAATTTGTCCTGCTCCTTGCGAAGCTTCTTGCGTATTGGGAATCAATAAGCCTCCTGTTGCGATTGAAGAAATTGAAAAGAACATCATTGAAGTGGCATTTGCTAAAGGTTATGTAAAACCTTGCCCTCCTAAAACCCGCACCGGCAAAAAGGTAGCGGTGATTGGTGGCGGTCCTGCCGGTATGGCGGCGGCGGCGCAGTTGAATAAAGCGGGTCACACCGTAACATTATTCGAACGTGCCGATGAAATCGGAGGTTTGTTGCGTTACGGTATTCCGGATTTTAAATTGGAGAAAACAGTCATCGACCGTCGCGTGAAATTGATGGAAGCGGAAGGTGTGATCTTCAAAACAAACTCAAACATTGGTGGCAACATCAAAGTGAAAGAAGTATTGGACAACTTTGACGCCATCGTATTAACAGGTGGTTCTACGGTAGGTCGAGACCTGAGCATTCCCGGACGTCACTTTAAAGGCGTTCACTTCGCGATGGAGTTCTTGACACAGCAAAATAAAAGAGCAGGTGGAAAGGCCGTTGAAATCGATCATACAGGTTCTGCTTACACAAACGGTGATATCTTCGCTACAGATAAGAATATAGTTGTAATCGGTGGTGGTGATACCGGCTCTGACTGCGTAGGAACATCCAACCGTCACAAAGCAAAAAGTATTACGCAGTTTGAATTGATGCCGAAACCTCCGGAAGGTAAAAACCCCACTACACCTTGGCCGAACTGGCCGATGATTTTGAGAACCTCTACTTCTCACGAAGAAGGAGCGGCTCGTCAATGGTCTGTCGTAACAAAAGAATTTATCGGAGATGCCAACGGTAACCTGACCGGCTTGAAAATAGCGGAGATGGGGTGGACAAAAGCGGAAGATGGCAAACTTCCTAAATACCAGGAATTGGAAGGCACGGAAAAAGTTATTCCTTGCGAATTGACTCTATTGGCCATGGGATTCTTACATCCACAACATGCCGGTATGTTGAACGACATGGGCATTGAGTACGATGAAAGAGGAAATGTGAAGTCCAATGCCGAATACCAAACCAATAATCCAAAGGTATTTGCAGCGGGTGACATGAGAAGAGGTCAATCCTTAGTCGTTTGGGCCATTTCTGAAGGCCGTGAGGCGGCTCGTAACGTAGATCTTTACCTCATGGGAACCACCAACTTAGAAGCAAAAGACGCCGGTTTATTTGACGTCGTAGTAGCGAGATAAAAAAGTTTTGCTCTATCTGGTTACCTCGGATTACATTTCCGGTATAAACCAGTAACAAAGCAAAACTTATTCATAACCTGTACAAAAGCGCGATATTTCAGAAATATCGTGCTTTTGTCGTTTATAGGATTTCAAAGAAAGTTGAGAGCAATAAGAAAAAAGTGAAATTGATTGCTATATTTGTTTCACAATTCAATGAAACGGTCATATATATGCTAAAAAAATTCACTCTAGCTGACAAATTCTTATTCATAGCTGCTTTATTTTCTCTTATATTTTCCGAAATCCTCTTTTTCAAAGGAGAGAAGGAATCAGGGATTTTTATCGGGATATGGGTTCCCTCTATCTTGGCATTCGGTATCTATTTAAAACTTATAAAAAATAATGATTGATCTAATACCTTATTTTGCAGCGCTGATAACAGTGCTATTTGGAGTCGGTTTCGGTTTAGCAATAACTGAGCGACCTAAAAGATAATTGACACGAAGAGTCGACATGTAATTTTCGATTCGATGGTTGTTTTGATATGCGTTTGTGAATACCAAAAACAGATAGAGTAAAAGTCCAAACCTGCTTACATACAGGGGTGATTTTATGCACTTAACTGTTAGGGTTCACATTTTTATAAAAATGCTTAAAGCAGTACCCTTGATCAAAAATCTCGCTGAAAGTTTTGAGGACAAATGTCAATTACCAATAAATAATTTAACTGACCCGTTCTTTCTACAAATTCATTTATAGCTGGAATAACAATTTGATCGAAATCTTCTTTCGTAACTTCCCCAGCTGCTCTGAAACCAAACATGTTCTCTGGCTGACTACTTATTTTTTGCATCATAGTGGTCTTATTTAAATTTTATTCTTCCAGAATAAAGTAAACATTGTGCCAACATGATGTATTGAACCATTCTCTAAATCATTTATTATTTTATCTTTCACTTACCCATGCAACTGTCATAGGCGATAAAAAGATTTAATGTTTTAATTCCCTTATATAATTGGATAAAGACTTTGATAAATTACAAGAGCAAAAATCCAAATAAGTTTCAATAATAAAATAACCAAACAGAAAAGCTAATGCAGATGGATGGTAATTGTTTTGATTCATTGGAATTTGTTTACAATTTACTATTTTGAGATTTGGGGCTTTAATCAAAGTAGAATCCAAAGTGCTCATCATAAAAAAATAAGCTTACTATTTATAAAATGTATAGCTCAGCACAAAAGACAATTTGTTTTTTACATCAATTGCGATAGTCACTAATAGACATTTTAATTGGCGGGACCTACACAAGTTGCCAATGCCATTGTTCAATATACATTAACCCTTGTCAATAATTCAAGAGCAGAGGTGAACGGCATTACCGTAACTCCTTCTTTAGCAGGTTTTGTATTGGATCCAACCTTGACGCCCAATCCTTTGCCAGCAGGCCCATGCAGCATCATGGCTGGTGCACCGATTACAGTAAATAGGGATGAAGAATTTGTTTTAGGCAATGAACTGCCAGCAGGTCTGTACTTGGCAAAAGTAATCGAAAACGACACTTCGCAAACTGTGAAAATCATCAAAGAATAAATTTTAGTGTTCTTTACAGAAAGGTCATCCGCTATGCGAGATGGCCTTTTTTTATTCTTATCAGGTCTTCAAGCCTGATAAGTTGGCATGAAAGATAAACCTCTTTACTAACGGCTAACTGCATCAGGCCTGAAGACCTGATAAGAATAAAATACTTGTTCACTAATGAATAATGACTCCTGCAGGTTGCCAAATTATGCACAATGTACCAATGGTGTCTTTTCCGACCGCCTTGCTTTTCTTACCTTTGGCCTTATGGAACATTCCGAACAAGCTGCTTCTTTTGAAGGTATTCTCGCCTTTAGCCAATTGGCTATTCACTTCGTAGGCAATGCCATGCAGGAAGAAGAGCTTAAGCTTTCCAAAGCATTGACCCGTACAGACGAGCGTACACAAGAATTGCTGATGAAGTATTTTCTGAAGCCTTTAAAGGGTAAAGAGTATTATCATCTGCACCATGAAAACGATTTGAAGTACAACGTGGTCTATGGATTGACATCAGAAATATTCGATGACCCGGATGCTTTTTTTCTTCGCAGCATAGAACTCGCCAAACATTTATACCAACAATGCGACCACCCCAACATTAAAGCCGGTGAGTTATATTGTGTATTTTTTGACAGTGTAGAATTGGATGGAGAATTAACAGAAGCCATAGGATTATTCAAATCAGAAAGCAAAGCGTCATTCCTTAAAGTAGCATCAGGAGATGGGACGTATGCCATCGCATCAGATGAAGGCCTGGACATCGACAAGCTCGACAAAGCCTGCATGATCTATAAGCTGGACCGGAAAGATGGATATCGCGTACAGTTGATGGACCGAACGAACAAAGGAGACGAAGCCAAGTATTGGAAAGAAAGATTCTTGAACGTAAGAACGCGTGACGACAGTTTTCATTACACACAAAATTACATGAAGATGTGTAAAGAATTTGTCACTGAACGTTTGCCGGAGGAGTTTCAAGTAGAACGCACGGATCAAATTGATTTAATGAATCGCTCGGTTGCCTTCTTTAAAAAACAAGAACAGTTTGACCGTGTACAATTCGAAGAAGAAGTGATACAAGATCCCGGGATCAGCGAATCTTTTCAGCGTTTCCGTAAAGAGTTTGCCGATGAAAATAATTTACCCATAGTAGATGAATTTGACATCTCTACACAAGCAGTAAAAAAGCAAGCGAAAGTATTTAAGAGCATTCTGAAGCTGGATAAAAACTTTCACATCTACGTGCATGGCAATCGCGAGTTAATCGAGCAGGGCTACGATGAAGAAAAACACATGAAGTATTATAAAGTTTATTATCGTGAAGAACAATAATTTCTCGCTGTGGGGTCAGGTCTTTTGACCTGACCCTGTTGGCCATTAGTAAAATGCGTTTTTTTCATACGATCAGTGTCAGGTCGAAAGACCTGACACCCAAAACAGCTCTAATGCTACCCCTGTTTTTATATACTTATATATACTCCTATCGGAAACTCTTTAAAAGCATTCGCAATTGAAATTGTTTCTGCAATCTGCTTCTCACTTTCAGTAAAAACATTTTTCCAATGTGAAGTTAGTCCTTCCGGAAGTCGAGCAAATACATCCTGCCACGTTGTAGTATAATCTCCTTTTTCATTCACATCAAAGCCAACAGGCAACAGGACTAAAACATGTTCGTTTTCATGCGATCTCAGGTAAGCTATACATCTGCCGTGAGCCCCTGTAACTTCCAAAGGAATATAAGTTCCCTTTATAAAAATATCTGGCTTGCTTTTTCTTAGATGTAATAATTTAGTGGTAACAAATAATTTCTCCGCACCTTCTGATCTTTTACTTTTTAACCAGGACAAGTCTATCACTTGTTGATCCTTGATTTCTTTCAAGAGGTTTTTGCGAAATCCATAATCCACCTTACGACGATTGTCAGGATCAACATAACTCAATTCCCACAATTCACTTCCCTGGTAAATATCCGGAATACCTGGTGCCGTGGTTTTTATGACTGTTTGTACTAGAGAATAAATTGATGCATAGCGATTTACTTTTTCAAGAAAGGGGAGAAAAGAATTATAGAATGAGTGAGAAGAAAAAAGAATCGCTGAGATAAAATCGAGGCAAGACGATTCATAACGCTCGTCATTTTTAGTATAAGTTGTTTCCACTTTTGCTTCACGCAAAGCCTTTAACATAAATTGTTTTGTGCGTTCGATAAACAAATCTTCTATCTTACCGTTTTCAGGGAAGCTCCCCAACAGCGATTGATAAATGTAATACTCATCATTCAAAGAAGGATAACGGCGGTTGTTTATGGTTTGCGTGTACTTTTTATTCTCATCGTACCATTGCATCACCAACCCTTCCCATTCATGGTGCAAGTGTGACAGCACGTTGAGTCTCGCTCTGGCATCTTCTCCTCTTTTGGTATCGTGTGTGGAAGACCCGTTCAAAGAAAATGGATTGTTCAATTGACGACTCCTCATCTTCTCATGAAATTCACCTACAGTAGACGCTAATTCTTGCGGCGAGTCTCCTACTTCATTGTGTGAGATCAATGGATTGTAAACATAAAAAGCAGTATCCTCCACCCCTTTTGCTGCCAATGGCCCCGTAAACTGCATAAGTCGCATGATGAACTTCATTTTATTTTCCGACTTTCCAGGTTGATCTTCCTGAAACAAACTACGAATAAAAGTCAATTCTGGTTTATAGGTATGGTCTTGGTAACAGGCTACCTCAAAAGCTTTGCTTACAAATTGCATGGCTTCATTTGCTATAGGAAATACAAAAGGATAAATGCGATAGATTGGAAATGCTGACATGAATAAACCCAATGCTTTTTTGATCCTCTTTTGCTCCAGCGTAATTTGCTCCGTCAATCCAAGCGATAACAGTAAATCCATTAAATTATCCAATTCTCCCAACATTTGACTGTAGAGAAAATTGTGTTTGTTTTGAAACACCAATTCATCGTACGATGAATTCCATAATGTAAAGGCATGATAAAACTGACGAAGCTTTTCAGCTCCTTCTTGATCAGTCAATACACGATTGGAGAAGGAAAGAAATTCATAACCACTTGTGCCCTGTATATCCCAATCACTTGCTAAGTCTTCGTTGTACTCTAATATTTTCTCCACGATGACGTAACAATCGTCTCCCATTTTTTTTCGCAGGCGCTTCAAATATTCCAGTGGATGGCAGAGGCCATCAATGTGATCCAATCGAACACCCTGAATCAAATCTTCTTTGTATAAGAAATGAAAAAAAGTATGGTAATCTTCAAATACATTTTTGTCCTCGATACGCAAACAAATCAAATCATTGATCGCAAAAAAACGGCGGTAGTTCATTTGTCGTTCTGAATCCTGCCAATGCGTTAACAAGTAAGGTTGAGCTTGTAAAATTTTAGACAGTTTGCTTTTATCTTTATTGATAATCAATAACGCTTGTTGTACATCGTGAATGAACTGAGCATTGATTTCCTGGATATATTTTTCTTTATGCTTCGTCCAGCTTGCGAGTTCTTTTCGTTGAACACCTTTTATCAAATCTTCGATGACAAAGCTCAAACCTTGACTGGTATTGGTTTCTCTCATGCAGATCAACATTTCTTTTATCGCCGATACAGCAAGCGGAAAATCATGATCGAAGTAATAAAATTGAAAGCCTTTCTTTTGATCGAAATCGATTCTGAATTCTCCCGCTTTAAGACAGGTCTTCCAATCATTTCCCAAAATAGGAACCCATACTTTACCTCCAGCATCTTTATGTTGCCAATCGATATCAAAATAATTGTAGTAAGGCGAATCACTTCCTCGTTCCAAGACATCCATCAGTCTTGCATTGTCAGAAGAAAAGGACATGTGATTCGGCACTATATCCTGCAGCCAATTCATTCCATAGTTTTTTAGCCTGGCACGCAACTCACGCAACTCTTCCAATGTTCCAATCTGTGGATTGATAACAGCCGGATCCACCACATCATAACCATGCGCACTGTTTTTTCTGGATGTCGTAATAGGAGCAGCGTATATAGTGGATATACCTAAAGCATGCAGGTAATCAATAATATCCGCCAGTTGTTTAAAAGTAAATTCACTGTTGAGCTGAATGCGGTAAGTAGCTGAAGGATAATTCATGACTATACAAATAAGGATGATAAAAGACAAAACAGGTGCCATGTTCCTGTCCTTATAATTCCGCTGTTGTCTGCTTTAAAAGTAGCGTAGATATCTTAAGCAACCGGTTGATGTAGCGCTTTATGCAATTTTTACAAAGACATTTTGTTTATCATTTTCAGCTTTCATTTATGTTCAACCAACCTTCCCAACATGATACATTTTGTGTATTTAACACCCAGCTTTTGAGAGAAAAAAGTCAACAATTGGGAATTTAAATTCCCAATTGTACCATTAAAAGGACAAACAATTCCCTATTGTGCATAAGGCACTATCTGAATTCTGCTAGTGCATTCTACCAATGAATCTAAGAGACAAGTACATAGAAGATGAGTCATATAGTGGTCCAACAAGTTAACTTTCAAGACCCCTATCTGTATGATATTTGCCACAGTATAGTGAGGTAATTTTATCAATGGATAATTATCTTATTTTTAATACCGCACCTAACCTTGATGCATGAGTACTAAAAGCAAAAATGCTAATGGTTCAGCTGAGACTGCTAAGCTAGCCAGGCCTAAAACACCCGTTAAAAATAAGACCAAAGCAGCCGAAGCGATTTCCAATCATTCCGGCGAAGATTGGTCCGAGGGCTTTGATCCTAAAGATCTCTTACGGGTACTCACGGAAGTGCGCAATGGAAATTTCAATGTGCGAATGCCCATTGATCAGGTCGGTATCAATGGAAAAATTTGTGATGCACTCAACGACATTGTCTCCCTCAATGAAAAAATGATTGAGGAGTTTACCAAAGCCGGCAACACTATCGGTAAGCAAGGTAAACTGACACAACGCATCGAAGTGCCTCAGGCCAAAGGCGCCTGGAGTACCGGCGTTGATTCGCTCAATTCCCTCATCTCAGATTTGGTGCATCCTACCATTGAGATTGCACACGTAATCAGTTCGGTGGCGAAAGGAAATCTTTCACAACAAATGTCATTGGAAATACGCGGTCACCAGTTACAAGGTGAATTTGCCCGTATCGCGAAAGAAGTAAACGACATGGTGAAGCAGTTGAATCTCTTCTCTATGGAGGTAACCCGTGTGGCGAGAGAAGTAGGATCTGAAGGTAAACTCGGAGGACAAGCAAAAGTAAAAGGGGTTGCTGGAGTATGGAAAGATTTGACCGATTCTGTAAACCAGATGGGGTCTAACCTTACGGCGCAGGTACGTAACATTGCCGAGGTAACAACAGCCGTAGCGAAAGGTGACTTATCAAGAAAAATCACGGTAGACGTAAAGGGTGAAATATTAGAATTGAAAAATACCATCAACACCATGGTGGATCAGCTCAACTCGTTCTCTGCTGAGGTAACGCGTGTGGCGCTGGAAGTAGGCACAGAAGGAAAGCTAGGTGGTCAGGCACAAGTGAAAGGTGTGGCTGGTACATGGAAAGATTTGACTGACTCCGTAAATCAAATGGCATCGAATTTAACGGGCCAGGTGCGTAACATTGCAGAAGTAACAACAGCCGTTGCGAAAGGTGATTTGTCCAGACAAATTACGGTGGATGTAAAAGGTGAAATATTAGAATTGAAAAATACCATCAACACCATGGTGGATCAGTTGAACTCCTTCTCAGCTGAGGTAACGCGTGTGGCAAGAGAAGTAGGTTCTGAAGGTAAGCTCGGCGGACAAGCTCGTGTGAAAGGTGTTGGTGGTGTATGGAAAGATTTGACCGATTCTGTAAACCAGATGGGGTCTAATCTTACCGCGCAAGTACGTAACATCGCAGAAGTTACAACGGCGGTAGCGAAAGGTGACTTGTCTAAAAAGATCACAGTAGACGTAAAAGGTGAAATCCTCGAATTAAAAAACACCATCAACACCATGGTGGATCAGTTGAACTCCTTTGGTTCTGAAGTAACGCGTGTGGCGCGTGAAGTAGGTTCGGAAGGTAAGTTGGGTGGACAAGCCACAGTAAAAGATGTGGGTGGTGTATGGAAAGATTTGACGGACTCTGTAAACCAGATGGGGTCTAACCTTACCGCGCAAGTGCGTAATATAGCAGAAGTAACAACAGCGGTAGCGAAAGGTGACTTGTCTAGAAAAATTACAGTAGACGTAAAAGGTGAAATATTAGAATTGAAAAACACCATTAATACCATGGTGGATCAGCTGAACTCTTTCGCATCCGAAGTAACTCGTGTGGCAAGGGAAGTAGGTTCTGAAGGCAAGCTTGGTGGACAAGCAACGGTGGTTGGTGTCGGCGGTGTATGGAAAGATTTGACCGACTCCGTAAACCAGATGGGATCTAACCTTACCGCGCAAGTGCGTAACATCGCAGAGGTAACCACAGCCGTAGCGAAAGGTGACTTGTCTAGAAAAATTACGGTAGACGTAAAAGGTGAAATACTAGAATTGAAAAATACCATCAACACGATGGTGGATCAATTAAACTCTTTCGCATCGGAAGTAACACGTGTGGCACTGGAAGTGGGTACAGAAGGTAAGTTGGGGGGACAAGCGGAAGTAACCGGTGTGGGTGGTACATGGAAAGACTTAACAGATTCCGTAAACCAAATGGGATCTAACTTAACGTCGCAAGTGCGTAACATTGCAGAGGTAACAACCGCGGTAGCAAACGGTGACTTGTCTAGAAAAATTGCGGTAGATGTAAAAGGAGAAATTCTTGAATTAAAAAACACCATCAATACCATGGTGGATCAGTTGAGAGGTTTCGCATCCGAAGTAACTCGTGTGGCAAGAGAGGTAGGCTCTGAAGGTAAACTCGGCGGACAAGCAACGGTAGAAGGTGTCGGCGGTGTATGGAAAGACTTGACAGACTCTGTAAACCAAATGGGGTCCAACTTAACGGCACAAGTTCGTAACATCGCAGAGGTAACAACAGCGGTAGCGAAAGGTGACTTATCCCGTAAAATTACGGTGGACGTAAAAGGTGAAATCCTGGAATTGAAAAATACTATCAACACCATGGTGGATCAGTTGAACTCCTTCGGCTCGGAAGTAACCCGTGTAGCGCGTGAAGTAGGTTCGGAAGGCAAGCTCGGCGGACAAGCAGACGTGCCGGGTGTAGGTGGTACATGGAAAGATTTAACAGACTCCGTAAATAAAATGGCGTCCAACTTAACGTCGCAGGTACGTAACATCGCAGAGGTAACAACCGCGGTGGCTAACGGTGACTTGTCGCGTAAAATTGGTGTGGATGTAAAAGGTGAAATTCTTGAATTGAAAAACACCATCAATACCATGGTGGATCAATTGAGAGGCTTCGCATCCGAAGTAACCCGTGTGGCCCGTGAAGTAGGTACGGAAGGCAAACTCGGTGGACAAGCCAACGTGCCGGGTGTGGCGGGAACATGGAAAGATTTGACCGACTCTGTAAACCAGATGGCGGGTAACTTGACCTCACAGGTACGTAACATCGCGGAAGTGGCTATTGCCGTGGCAAACGGTGACATGTCCAAAAAAATCACAGTAGACGTGCGCGGAGAAATTTTGCAATTGAAAGAAACACTGAATACCATGGTGGATCAATTGCGCGCCTTCGCATCAGAAGTAACCCGCGTGGCACGCGAAGTAGGTACAGACGGTAAACTCGGTGGGCAAGCTTTCGTGCCGGGTGTTGCAGGTACCTGGAAAGATTTGACGGACTCTGTAAACCAGATGACATCAAACCTAACCGCACAGGTACGTAACATTGCTGAAGTAACAAAAGCGGTAGCATCCGGTGACTTATCAAAAACAGTAGCGATCGACGTAAAAGGTGAAATCCTCGAATTAAAAAATACCATCAATACCATGGTGGATCAGTTGAACTCTTTCGCCTTCGAAGTAACCCGTGTGGCGCGTGAAGTAGGCACTGAAGGTAAACTCGGTGGACAAGCAGAAGTAAAAGGGGTGGCCGGTACATGGAAAGATTTGACGGACTCTGTGAACAGCATGGCGTCGAACTTAACATCTCAGGTGCGTGGTATCGCAAAGGTGGTAACTTCAGTAGCAACCGGTAACTTAAGACAAAAATTATCCATCGATGCCAAAGGTGAAGTGGCGCAGTTGACGGAAACGATCAACGAGATGATCGATACGTTGGCGGTGTTTGCCGATCAGGTAAGTTCCGTAGCACGGGAAGTAGGCGTGGACGGAAAACTCGGCGGACAGGCTTCTGTACCCGGTGCATCGGGAATCTGGAAAAACTTAACAGAAAACGTAAACCAACTCGCGCAAAACTTAACGACGCAAGTACGTTCTATTTCTGAGGTTGCTTCGGCGGTTACGAAAGGTGACTTGACACGAACCATTCGTGTGGAAGCAAAAGGGGAAGTGGAAGAATTGAAAGATACGATCAACCAAATGATCGCTAACTTAAAAGAAACAACGCTGCGAAACCAGGAACAAGATTGGTTGAAATCCAACTTAGCCAAGTTTACTCAAATGCTACAGGGTCAAAAAGATTTGAAAACGGTAACACAACGTATCCTTTCTGAATTGGCACAAGTGGTAACCGCTCACTATGGAGCGTTCTATATCTTACAGCAAGATGAAGATACTACCAATGTCAAATTAAAACTCTTCGCTGCATACGCTTACAAAGAAGAAAAAAATCTACCGAAAGAATTCGCCATCGGTGAAGGCCTGGTGGGACAATGCGCGATGGAGAAAGAACGTATTTTGATCTCCAACGTTCCGCAAGGTTACATTAAAATCAATTCAGGATTAGGCAAAGCGAAACCAGCCAACCTGATTATTCTTCCGGTGCTTTTCGAAAACGATGTAAAAGCGGTAATTGAATTGGCTTCTTTGGATGCCTTCTCTGAAACCCACTTGGAATTGTTGAGCCAGTTGACAGAAAGTATTGGTATCGTATTGAATACCATTGAAACCAACTCTCGTACAGAAGAACTCTTAACACAATCTCAATCACTGGCCGGTGAGTTGAAAATACAACAAGAACAATTACGTCGTACCAACGATGAATTACAAGACAAAGCTTTGTTGCTGGTAAAACAGAAAAACGAAGTGGAGGTAAAAAACAAAGAAGTAGAAGAAGCCAGAAAATCACTGGAAGAAAAAGCAGAGCAGTTGACGCTGACTTCTAAATACAAATCTGAGTTCCTGGCCAACATGTCGCATGAGTTGCGTACACCGCTCAATAGCTTACTGATCCTTGCTCAGCAGCTATATGAAAATGCAGAAGGTAACCTGAACGACAAGCAGATTCGCTATGCAAGAACTATTCACTCTTGTGGAGATGACTTGGTACAGTTGATCAATGACATCCTCGATCTTTCTAAAATTGAATCCGGTTTTATTACCGCTAACATTTCTTCCGTTCGCTTCTCTGAGATTGCATCCTTCGTGGAAACAACCTTTAAGCCAATTTCTGAAGCACGTCACTTGCAGTTCATGATTGAAACGGATAACAAATTGCCGAATGCAGTAGAAACCGATATTCAACGCTTGAATCAAATCTTGAAAAACTTGTTGTCTAACTCCTTCAAGTTTACAGAAAAAGGAAGTGTAAGACTAAAAATTTACGAAGCCAACAGAAATTGGAAACAAGGTAATAGCCTCAACCTCGATGCGGCAACAAAAGTAGTAGCCTTCGCTATTACAGATACAGGTATCGGTATTCCACAAGACAAACAAAACATCATCTTTGAAGCCTTCCAACAAGCAGAAGGTTCTACCTCCCGTAAATATGGAGGTACAGGGTTGGGACTATCGATCAGTCGTGGTTTGGCAGAACTATTGGGCGGCACTATTGAGCTGAGCAGTGAGCCTGGAAGCGGAAGTACCTTTACCTTGTTCATACCGTTGGATAACTTCGCTTCTCTGAATGCCCCGACGATTAGCATTACTGGATACGATCCACACAAATCAGGCAGTGAGGATATTGACACGCTCTTAAATTCAATTCGCATCACCAACGATGGTATCGAATCGAACCTGAGCATTGTTAATGAGATGATCAATGACAGTGGTGACGACAGAACCACCATTCTATCGAACGATAAAGTATTGCTGATTGTAGAAGACGATTTGCGTTTCGGAAAAATTCTGATCGAGAAAGCACATGCGAATGGCTTGAAAGCAATAGTGGCTGTCAGCTACCTCGAAGTATTCGATTTCATCAACCGCTTCCATCCTATTGCCATCACGCTGGATGTAAAACTTCCGGACACGAGCGGTTGGAAAGTATTGGATCTATTAAGAAACGATCTCAACTACCGACATATTCCGATTTACTTAGTTTCTGGCGAAGAGAATAGAGCCCTGGCCTTGAAACGCGGTGCAAGAAGTTTCTTGTTGAAACCACTGGAAAACGAAGTACTCAATGATTTATTTACAGACATTGTCAAATTCAACAATAAGAAAGTAAAAAATTTATTGATCGTGGAAGACAATGAATTGGAATCTTCTCAGATTGCCAAGATCATACAGGATGATCACATCAAGATCACCATTGTAGATACCGGTAAAAAAGCGTTGAAAAATATTCAGGAAATAGAATACGATTGTATCATTCTTGATTACACCTTACCCGACATTTCTGGTAAAGACCTGATCAATGAAGTAGAGAAAATCAAAAAGCGCCTTACGCCTGTGATTGTCTACTCTGCTAAAGATTTCAATAAAAACGAGTTGAGCCATGTGAATCGTGTTTCCAGTACCATTATACTTAAAGGCGTTAACTCGCTGGAACGTTTGATGGAAGAGGCCGTGCTGCAATTACATGTCAACCATAAGGATCTGGCTCCGGAAAAAATCAAAATCATTGAAAACATCCGTAGAAAAGAAGACATCCTGACCGGTAAAAACGTTCTGGTGGTCGATGACGATGTTCGAAACCTATTTGCTCTTACTACCGTATTTGAACGCTACAACATCAACATCATTACGGCGGAAAGCGGCAAAGAAGCCATTCAAATTCTGAATGACAATCCAAAAATTGAAATGGTACTCATGGACATCATGATGCCTGAAATGGATGGGTATGAAACCACTCAGAAAATCAGACGTGAACATAAAAACAGTTTACTTCCGATCATTGCCGTTACAGCGAAAGCCATGAAAGGTGACAGGCAAAAATGTATAGAAGCCGGAGCATCCGACTACATTACCAAACCGCTAAAAATTGACCAATTGCTCTCTCTGATGAGAATGTGGTTCTATAAATAAGAGTTATGGCAAAAATACTTATAGTCGATGACCGCGAAGACAACCTGATGTCCATATCCTCTTTACTGGAGCCTGCAGGATATCAGTTGGCTAAAGCGAATTCGGGGAGAGAAGCCTTGAAAATATTGCTGATCGAATACGACTTCGCACTTATTCTGATGGATGTGCAGATGCCTAACCTCAGTGGGTTTGAAACAGCTTCGCTGATCTATGAGCGCGAAAGGTTACGTCACATTCCTATCATTTTCATTACGGCACACCGTCATGATGAAGAAAATATTTTCAAAGGATACAAAACAGGAGCTGTAGACTACATCTACAAACCGATCAATCCTGACTTATTAAGAGCTAAGGTTTCTGTATTCGTAGAATTGTACAGAAAAAATCATCAGCTCATTGCTCAGGAACAAAAGTTGATTGCTATTAATAAAAATTTGGAAAATGAAATCAATGAGCGCAAAATTTCGGAGGAAAAAGTAAAACTTCTTAATCTACAACTGCTGCAAAATATTGATAAACTGGAAGTCGCTAATAAAGATCTTGATCGCTTTGCTTTCATGGCTTCACACGACTTGCAGGAACCCTTACGGAAAATAAATGTCTTCAGTGAACGTCTCGAGTCTGAATACGGGAAACGCCTGGGCGAGGGCGGGAAAAAATACATTAACCGCATTCAAAACGCTACCTCCCGGCTTCAGGCGTTGATCAAAGACATTCTTACATTTTCAAAAATATCCATTGATAAAACAGTATTTATAACCACCGATTTGACGCCTCTTGTCAATGAGGTGATCAATGAATTGGATAGTATAATCGAAGAGAAGAAAGCTACGATCACTGTTGACCTATTGCCCTGCGCCTCAATTAACCCAAATCTTATGCGCCCGCTCTTTTATAATTTAATCCACAATAGTTTAAAATACAGTAAAAAGGGCATTCCACCGGTCATCCGTATTTTCACTGAATCTGGAGGAGACAAACAAAGCAAAGCAGCGAATAATAAGTATTGTAGAATTTTTATCAGCGATAACGGAATCGGATTTGAACAAGTTTTCTCTGAACAAATTTTCGATATGTTTAAAAGACTCCATAATCAAAACGAATACGAAGGCACAGGAATTGGGTTGGCCTTGTGCAAAAAAATTGTCGAGGAACACAATGGATACATTTCGGCCAAAAGCGCTGTAGGAGAAGGATCAACTTTTATTGTTTCCTTGCCCATGCCGGAAGTTGAAAAGTCAGCTCCTATGAAAGTATAACCTTATATAAGAAAACTTATTTATCTTACGAGGAAAATTAAGAGCCCTGAATGAAAACAACTTCCCCTCAATTCCTGCCTGTGCTACTTGCAGACGATGACATGGACGATAGAATGCTTTTCTCTGATGCCATTTCAGATTCAAAATTACCCATCGACTTACAATTGGTCAAAGACGGAGCAGAACTCATGGACTATCTCCTCAACTCCGCAATCATTATGCCGGAAGTTTTGTTTCTCGATTTGAACATGCCTCGTAAAAATGGATTTGAATGTCTGGATGAAATAAAAAATCACCCTACACTTAAAGAGATATTCATCATCATTTATTCCACAACAGAGAGTCAAAAAGAAATCGATGATGTGTTTCAACAACAAGCTAACTTGTTCATCAAAAAACCAAATTCTTTCACAGAGTTAAAGAGCATTCTTTCTCATGTTCTCAGCATCGATTTGAAAAAACAATTTTCGCATCAGACCAAAGAACAATTCATCTTTCAACTAAAATCTATTCTCTAATTAAAAGCAGCATACACTTAGGTGTATTGCGCCGCTTCTTTGTCTTATTATAGAGAACGCTATTTTCTAATCCGTTTCGCCATCAACCAACTAGAGCATGACGATAAGATTTAAGCTATTTACAGGTATTATCATTTTGATCAGCATTTTTGCTGTGGATTTTTTCGTTAACCAACGTTTGTCAAAAGATGTTATTAAAAACACCTCATACCTTAATAATTCTGAAGCCATCATTCGTAATTCTAATATCATAAGCAAACTCGTGATTGATATGCAAAGTGGTTTGCGAGGCTACTTATTAACCGACCAGGAAGATTTTTTGGTCACTTATTATCAAGGGTTAAAAAGCATTCCTCCTTTGCTTAAAGAACAGCGCATCCTGGTTAATACATTCAAACAAAGAGAACGCTTAGATTCTATTGAACTATTGCACGCAGAATGGATCGATTATTCTAATTCGCTCATCACAACAGAGAAAGATACACGTCCAGACGCCAATGCACGCTACAAAGAGTTGTTTAAGAAAAAAGTAAAATCACGTTTTGGAAAAAGATTAAATGACGGCATTCGCGATCTGTTTCAGGATTTTGACAGTTACGAATACAGAAGAAGACAAGAGCGAAGAGTGGTTCTTCAAAAATCAATCGGAGACACGCGTCAAATCTCTTTAATACTTACTATTTGTTCC
>JACMQM010000146.1 GCA_014376985.1 Cytophagaceae bacterium
AATAGATCCGGCGCCTACATTACCTACAGAGCTCAAGTTGGTGAACCATCTTTCTTGGGGTATAGCCATTCCATTTTCTTCCAATTTCTCAGAAATTTTGCTTCTGAAAAATTCGCTGGACATGTGCGGAAGGAAGTAATCAATTTGATCCACTGTCATTGCACGTTTTTGAAAAATCAATTTTAATTTATCAAAGCCCAATGGAACAATGTATTCACCCAATAATTTTACGTCTTGCTTGATACTAAGAATAGATCCATCGATCATCTCCTGTGGTGTATAGTCCATGTAACTTTTAATGTTACCGTCCTCCATCTTCTCACTGGCCATGTACATACATGGCTTTATTTCGTGAGCGTAGGAAACACCTTCCAACCATTCTATACGAAGGTTTATCTCATTTTCATTTTTTTCATTGGACATCAGGAAAGCACCTGCACCATCTGAAAGCATCCATCTTAAAAAATCTTTTTCAAAGCCAACATATCCGTTACCTTCCAGTGCTTCCAGTTTTTTAGATTCTTCTTCAAACACGTCACCTCTCAATACCCGAGACAAACGTTCAGAGCCAGTAGCTACAGCCGTTTTAGCATCACCTAATTTGATAGACATGAACGCATACTTTAACGCATGCATACCCGCACAACATACCCCTGATGGAGATACCACTTCAATAGCATTGGTATCCGGCAACCAGCCATGCACCATCACCCCGTGCGAAGGCATCATTTGATCCGGAGTAGACGTACCGCACGCCAATAAATCTAAATCCTTTAATCCTTTGTCGTTATTTTCAAAAAGTGCTCTTACTGCAAGAGCTGTCATTTGAGAATTGGTATGAGTCGCTACACCGCTTTTATCAATGGCATAAAATCTGCGTTTTATGCCGTTGTTTCTCAAAATAATTCTTTTCGATTTGGAAGCCTTCTCATTGATTAAGCCTAAGTACTCTTCCATCTCCTCATTTGAAATGGGATCGTTAGGAAAAAACTTTGCTGCTTTGGTAATGTAAACGTTGGACATATTTAACTTACTCCTAAATAATATTCTTTTTTCCTTTTAATACTCTTTCCGACAAACGGCTTAAATGTAAAATTGTTGATCAGCAACACAACCGGCGCCACCATAAACAAGGCCACCAATAAATAATACTTAAACAGTGTCACTACCAATTTTCTATTCTTTGTGCTATTGATCAGTTTAGCCCAAACAGCAAAAAGTTTTCCTGCTCTTTGTTCAATAAACATCAGATCGCTGTATACATCTACCGCTTTAGTTTTCACTAAATGTTGCTGCAGTGTTGGCCAACTTCCATCTGATAAATGTTCTAGTACTACTGCACCATGATGATTTGCTGCTTGAATGTCCTGATCCGAGACACCGGGCTTAGGAAATATTCCGTATTTCTTATCTTTCTTCCCGGTCAGCATCCAGTGCAGAATAGTCACTGCACTGATCAGGTTTCCGTTTTTATCAACGAGTGCAATATTACCGACCAGATTTGCTCCGGCGTCTTTCAGACTCTTCTTCATTTTCTCCTGTGCATTGAGCCACATGTTACGTGCTCCGATGAGTGTAATGACAGGTGTGTCTTTAATCAATTTCAAAAAAGACGAATCATAAAATAAAGATGTAGTAGGTATGCTTGGAGAAAGAAACCACGGTTGATAAGCAATTACAACCAGGTCATACGATTGTTCTTTAAAAGACAAAGAATTTAAAGGCATCGGTTTGCCGAGAACACTTTCTGGCATCGCATCAAAAAAACGATCACTGGTCCAGGGAAAAGCAAAGTCTTGTAGAGGGTGAATACGAATTGTTTCTACTGAAGCACCGCCTTGGATTAAAGGTGCAGAGAAACGATCCACAATTTCTTGCAGTTGTCCGGATTGCGTATAGTAAACAATAAGTACTTTTTTATCCATCAGTTAAAATCTTGAACTTTCAATGCTTTAGATTTTTTGCAATAATCCAATATCGCTGCTTTTGTTTCTTGTGGTAATTTAGAATAAGAGGCTTTGATGATTTTAGCGTCTTCGTCAATGTTGTCGTTATAATTTAAAATAACAGGAGCGTTTTCCTGCATAATGAGTCTAAGAAATCTATACTCTGCATTAGACTTGTCCTTCGCAATTTCATCTTCCAATTTGGTGCAGCCCGATTTGAAAAGATCAAGCTTTGTCTTTAACCCTTTTGCATATTCAGCTTTGCGAATATTGAGCACACCGATGAAAGCATTTTTTTCCATGAAAGAAAGACGTTCAATCTTTTTAATCTGATCGTTCAAATTATTCGTATCGCCATTCGATAAGGCCGCATAAAAAGACTTCCTATCTACTTTGGCAGTAGAACTTTGAGCCTCTGCATTCCAACAGAGTAAGAAAGATAAAGCAACTAATAAAAAACGGTTCCCCATAGCAACGCTTAATTTAGACAAAAGTAAGGAAAAATATAGGAATAACCCGCATATTAACACGCATACACACAAAACAATCCCTGTAGAAATAAAACCACAATGATTTTTATACAAAAAGAAAAAGACTGCCGTACAGGCAGTCTTTTCAATGCTTTCAACTACAAAATAACTATTTAGCAGCTGCTGCTTTTAGTAGTTCCTGAACATCTACTTTCTTGATGACAGGTTTTCTAGTCAATACTTTGATACCGTTCACTTTATTAGTGGCGATAGCTCTATTTCTTTTTTCTTTTCTTTTTAATCTAGTAACACCCATGACTGTAGTTATTCTTATGTTTCAAGGACTGCAAATGTAAGGGATTATCTGCTGTTAAAAAAATAAATCCTTTAAAAAATAATAATCTGTTCCCTAAAACCGTCCAATTTTCTTATTTTTGAGAAAAACATATACAAATGAGCCAGGGAAAACCTTCGATTCCTAGAGGTACCAGGGATTTTGGTCCCGACAAAATGCTGAGACGCAACCATATTATAGGTACCATCAAAAAGGTATACCAAACCTATGGCTTTCTTCCTTTGGAAACTCCCTCCATGGAAAATCTTTCTGTTTTAACAGGAAAATATGGAGACGAAGGTGATCGGTTGATTTTTAAAATCTTAAATAGCGGCAATTTCTTGTCTGATGTTAATACTGAACAGTTTAACGAGGGATACAAGAAAATCACACCACTTATTTCTGAAAAAGCGCTGCGTTATGACTTGACCGTACCTTTTGCAAGGTACGTGGCAATGAATAGACATACGCTTACATTTCCGTTTAGACGCTATCAAATACAACCGGTTTGGCGCGCTGATAATCCACAAAAAGGCCGTTACCGTGAATTTTACCAATGCGATGCCGATGTAGTCGGCACAGATTCTTTATTGTGTGAGGCAGAAATCCTTTGCATGTTAAAGGAAGTGTTTGAAAAACTGGGCATCACGGCATACAAAGTAAAACTCAACAATAGAAAAATACTGGCCGCCATCGCCGAAGCTTGCGGTAATCCAGGTCAGGAAACCGATCTTTGTGTAGCTATAGATAAACTGGACAAAATCAGCCGGGAAGATGTATTTAAAGAATTGTACCTGAAAGGATTCTCCGAATCAGCCGTTGAAAAACTACAGCCGGTGCTGGATCTGAAAGGAAGCAATACAGAAAAACTGGACCAGATCAGCGCTTTTTTGCAAGGCAGCGCCTTGGGATTGCAGGGGGTAAATGAAATCAGAGAGATTTTTACCTATTATAAAAATTTCACAAGTACTACGCCTGAGGAATTTGTAGAAGTGGATTTTACATTGGCTCGAGGACTAGGCTATTATACTGGAGCTATTCTGGAAGTGAAGGCCCTGGGCGTATCCATCGGCAGCATTTCTGGCGGCGGTCGATACGATAACCTCACCGGTGTATTTGGTCAGCCTAACCTGTCAGGTGTAGGGATATCCTTTGGAATTGACAGGATATACGATGTCATGGACGAGTTGAATCTGTTTTCTACCCTTTCGGTAGATGCCACGAAGGTTTTGGTTTGCCACTTTGACCCAGAAAGTCTTGCAGAAGGTCAAAAAATCACCTACCTTTTAAGACTAAACGGTATATACAGTGAGGTATATCCAGAGTCAGCCAAAATAAAAAAACAACTCAGCTACGCAGACGGTAAACAAATTCCTTATGCCATCATTATTGGATCTGACGAAATCAAAAACCAACGTTATACCTTAAAAAACTTACTAACCGGTACGCAAGAGGCTTTGGCTCTTGAGGAAATTATTAAAACAATCAGCTAAAAAAATGGGACTTCTTAAAAAAATCAATTTCACCCTGGTCGTCGTAATGACTTTCTGTGCTGCGAAAGCACAAAATCCAGTCCTCTTTCTGGTGACACCTGGAAATAAAGTTTGTCTTGGACAATCTATTCAGGTTACAAATTCCCCTAACGGGTTGGGAAATGGAAGTGTTACGTATTATTTTGGAGATGGTACGGCTACAACACCTCCCGATCCGAATCCCACACATACGTATTTAACTGCCAATACTTTTAATTTGAGACAGGTGTTACCGATTTTCGGACCTCCTATCATTGATCCTTCTACAGGTATTCCCATAGGATATTTAACCGATACGGTTCCCATTAGAGTAGTACCTAACATTAAACTTTCCGCCACTTACACGGTATGCGGCAGCGGTCGTGTAAACCTTAAAATTGTAGATGACCGTTTTGATTCCTACGATATTGATTTCGGTGATGGAACAGGTGTGACCAATGCACCTTTTGATCCTTCAGGAACTACAACTTCTATTCACATTTATTCTGTCATCAGCACTTATACGGTTTCTATC
>JACMQM010000147.1 GCA_014376985.1 Cytophagaceae bacterium
GGATATATTTTGCCATAGCGTTTTTTTTGTTATTTTCGCTTATCCGATAAAATTTCATACTAAAATAAATACCATAATGTCTCAGGAAGCAGAACTCATTATAGAAGGTAAAAGCATAAAGTTGCCCTCTATTGAAGGAACAGAACACGAAAAAGCCCTCGATATCTCTGCTCTAAGAGCACAATCTGGTTACGTCACCCTGGACATTGGATACAAAAACACCGGAGCTACCCAAAGCGCCATTACCTTCCTTGATGGAGAAAAAGGTATTCTTCACTACAGAGGTTATTCTATCGAACAATTAGCAGAAAAATCTAATTTCCTTGAAGTTGCTTATTTGTTGATTTACGGAGAACTCCCTACTACAGCACAATACGAAGAGTTTAACAAAAGCATTACAGCTGAATATCAGGTTCCTGATGCCATCAAAGTCATCATCAAAGCGATTCCTCAAGAAGCGCATCCAATGGGTGTTTTGGCTGGGCTAATCAGCATGTTGACGTCATACTATCCTGAAACAACAGTAGAAAACGCTTCTGCTGATGAAGTAAAGAAAACGATTGTGAAGCTATTGGGTAAACTACCTACCCTTTCCGCTTATTTATACAAGCATTCATTGGGGCAGGAATTTGTAGAGCCTCGTGCTGACCTTGACTACTGCGCCAACTTCGTGAACATGATGTTCAGTGAAAATGGTAAAGCTTACAGCATTAACCCGGTCGTGGTAGATGCGGTGAATAAACTATTGATCCTTCATGCTGATCACGAGCAAAACTGTTCTACGTCTACTGTACGTATCGTAGGTTCCGCACATGCCAGCTTACCTTCTTCTGTATCTGCAGGCATCAGCGCTCTTTGGGGACCACTTCACGGCGGAGCTAACCAGGCGGTGATTGAGATGTTGGAAGACATCAAAAAAGACGGTGGTGACACCAAGAAATTCCTTGCTAAAGCAAAAGATAAAAACGACACGTTCCGTTTGATGGGCTTTGGACACAGAGTGTACAAAAACTTTGATCCAAGAGCGAAAATCATCAAAAAGGCTTGTGATGAAATCTTGAAAGCATTGGGCGTTAACGATCCTGTTCTTTCTATTGCAAAAGGCCTGGAAGAAGAAGCATTGGCCGATCAATACTTTGTAGACCGCAAATTATACCCTAACGTAGATTTCTACTCTGGAATTATTTACAAAGCGCTAGGTTTGAAAGCAGAATTCTTTACCGTTTTGTTTGCATTGGGCCGCCTTCCAGGTTGGACAGCACAATGGAAAGAAATGCGTGAAGCAAACGAACCCATCGGTCGTCCTCGCCAGATTTATACTGGTAAAGTAGATCGCGAATACGTAGAAATTAGCAAAAGATAAAAGCCTTTATACTCCTCTGAAAAATCCCATGTTAAAGAAAATAACATGGGATTTTTTTTATATTGAACTCTAGTTGAAGCTCTGAGCATATGATCATGAAAAAATTTATTCTAAAGTATAAACTGATTCTTTCTTTCCTTCTACTCCTCTCCATCTTCTGTGGTTATTCATTTATTGATAGTGATGAAGACAAACAGAAAAAAGAGATGATTATTGTGTTGAGAAACCTCCTTCAGGAGCATTACAATGTGCCGGAGATCAACGATGCTTATTCTAAGAAAGTGTTTGAGCTATACATCAAACAACTGGACCACAGCAAACGTTTTTTCACGCAACAGGATTCTGTTGCTCTGGCTGTCTATCAAACGAAACTGGATGACGAAATTCAAGCCGGGACCTTTGAGTTCTTTGAAAAGACAAATACCATTTACGAACAAAGAGTAGCATTGATGGCTAGCTCATTCCACTCTTTTCTTGCCCAACCCTATGATTTTACGATAAACGAAAGCCTTCAACTGGATGCTGACAAAAGATCTTTTGCCAAAGATGAAGCAGATTTAAAAGAGCAATGGAGAAAATATTTTAAATACATTGTACTATTGAAAGTACAGGATAAACTAGAAATACAGGAAGCTGCCATAGCCAAGGCAGATACAAGTGTCAAGATAAAAACGTTTGAAGAAATCGAAAAAGACGCCAGAGAGAAAATAGAGAAAGACCATGTAGAAATGTTCAAGCGTTTGCAAAAGGAAACTAAAGCCGATCGCTTTGCAGAATACCTGAATGCCAATGTACATGTATTTGATCCGCACAGCGATTTCTTTCCTCCTATTGAAAAAGAAAACTTTGACATCCAAATATCCGGTACATTGGAAGGCATTGGTGCTACCTTACAGGAAAAAGAGGGATATATTAAAGTGATGAATATTGTTCCTGGTTCTCCTTCTTATAAACAAGGTGAATTAAAGCCGGATGATCTTATTCTTAAAGTCGCGCAAGGCAACGAAGAGCCTGTAGATGTAGTAGACATGAAGCTGAACAACGCGGTAAAAATGATCCGCGGTAAAAAAGGCACTACTGTTAAATTGACAGTTAAAAAACCAAGTGGAAGCATTATAGTTATTCCTATTGTACGTGATGTGGTGGTGCTGGAAGAGTCTTTCGCCAAATCAATGATCATTACAGACAGCTTGAGTAAACAAAAAATCGGTTACATTCTTTTGCCTTCTTTCTATGTTAATTTTGAAGATGCTGATGCCCGCTCTTGTTCTAAAGACATCAAAGAAGAATTGAATAAGTTGAAAGCAGAAAAAGTAGATGGAATTATATTTGACCTAAGAAACAACGGTGGAGGTTCACTTTCCGATGTGGTAAAAATCGGTGGTTATTTTATTGATCGGGGGCCTATCGTGCAAGTAAAAGGAAGAGAAGCGAAACCTTATATTTTAGTGGATGAAGATCCGTCTATCGAATATAACGGTCCACTAGTTATTTTGGTAAATCAATTCTCTGCTTCAGCTTCTGAAATATTAGCTGCAGCAATGCAGGATTATAATAGAGCAGTCATTATCGGCAGTACCTCTACATATGGCAAAGGCACGGTACAACGCTTCTTCCGCCTACCTCTGCTGGACAATAAAGAAGACATAGGCGCTACCAAAGTAACGACTCAAAAGTTTTATAGAGTAAACGGCAGCTCTACGCAATTGAAGGGCGTTGTTCCGGATATCATACTTCCGGATATTTACAGCAATTTAAAAATTGGAGAAAAAGAAATGGATTATGCGATGCCTTACGATGCCATTGCTCCTACATCCTATAATGCATGGAACAAAAAAACACTCGATATAAAAAAGATACAGACCAATAGTCAAGTTCGCATCAGCAAAAATGAAACCTTTAAGCACATTAAAACGGATGCTGTTTATATTAAACAAAAGCAGGATAAAACAGATCATACCTTGAATCTGCAAGCCTACAAAGCAGAACTTCTTACATCCAAAAAGGAAGATGACTTGTTCAAAGAAGGCAATAAAATCATTGCGGGCTGGAAGTTCAGTGCATTAAAAGCTGATCAGACGGATTCTTTAAAAGAAGAAAAAAACAAAGAATACATCAAGGCGCTGCAAAAAGATGCCTACATCTACGAAGGGCTTCAGGTGATCAAAGACATTAAAAAATAAAAATAGTCATCCTTTTTGATGTCTCATTCTGTACTTCAGAATGAGACATTTTTTTTAATGTTCTGGTAACCTCTGTTTTATATCTTCGTATGAAGGTTTGTCAGCCTAATGACCAACCTTTAACTCATCCTTGTTAAACCGACTTATTAAAAAAATTCTACTGCTGCTTCTCTTTTTGTACTCCCCATTAATTTTTAGCCAAAATCAACTAATAGACACTACCATTGTAGAGGAATTTGATAACAACCTCAATGAATGGAGCGAGTGGCAAAGCGATGAAAATGGTGCAACCCTAACCAATGGAAATTACAATGTAGAAAACAAAACGACGGAAGGAAGAGCCTATTGGCAAACGTTTCAAGTAGATCTAAAAAGTGACTACTCCATTGAGATGAAACTAACTCAGACAGCAGGGACTGATAATAATGGTTACGGATTGATCTGGGGATTTGAGGATTGGAACAATTACAATAGTTTTCTCATTACTCCTAATAAGTATTTTTACATAGGCTCTAGTGAAGCAGGAACTGCTAACGAAATACAGCCTGATATAACCAACAATAATGTCAAGGGAATAGGAGAAGTCAATATTATAAAAATTGACTGGATGATTCCTGGCAAAAATGGTCGATACCGGAAAACCTGGGACCAGAAGTAAACTCCAGAAGTTGGGAAGCTGATTTTAGTATTCCGGCATCCGGTGATTTTGCCTACATGGCTTCTTATGCCAATTCTCTAGGGAAGGCAGACATTGTAAAGATTAAACTTTCTTCATCAGCCAAGCCTAATCCTGTGGTATTGGTAAAAGGGAAAGTATTAAATAAAAAAACCAACGAGCCACTCGAAGCCATTATTTATTACTACGATATGGACACCAAGGCAGAAGTAGGATCAGCTGTTTCCAATCCCAACACGGGTCAATACAATATCATTCTGCAATCAGGTAAAAAATACAGTTTCCGTGCGAATAAAGAAAACTTCTATGCCATCAATGATTTCCTTGACGTCAGTACACTGAATATTTATACAGAGACAGAAAAGAACCTTTACCTCGCACCACTGGAAGTAGGGCAAACCATACGACTTAACAATATTTTCTTTGACGTCAACAAAGCCGTATTGAAACCACATTCCAGTGAAGAACTAGACCGGTTGATTGTCTTATTGAAAGAAAATCCTAAAATGGAAATAGAAATTTCAGGACATACCGATAACCAAGGAGCTGACGAATACAACTTGACCCTTTCTCAACAAAGGGTAGAAAGTGTATTGGTTTATTTAACATCTAAAGGCATTCCGGCAATACGTCTCAAAGGCAAAGGACATGGGGAAAGCAAAGCGATTGCTTCTAATGAAACAGAAGAAGGAAGAGCAACGAACAGACGAGTTGATTTTACAATCCTTAAACAATAGGTAGGTAAGAAGAGAAATCTGAGATCCGAAATCTGGTTTCCGATCTCAGATCTCTCTTCTAGTATTCGATCAATGAAAATATATTAGGGCAAGCGGACTTTAACGCATCCCTCCCTTTTAAAAATTCTAACTCCACTAAGAACGAAAAAGCACAGACCTCAGCGCCGGCTTGTTTCACCAACTTTAAAGCCGCATCTGCCGTTCCTCCTGTTGCCAATAAGTCATCGTGCACTGCGACCTTCCAGCCTTTTTCCAATGCGTCCGTATGCATTTCTATTTTAGCAGTACCATATTCCAACTTATATTCTTGTGAAATACAGGTATAAGGCAATTTGCCTTGCTTACGCATCGGGATCATCGGTATACCCAATGCCAACGCTACAGGCATGCCAAACCAAAATCCCCGACTCTCCAAACATACCAAGGCATCTGGTTTCATAGGCGCTATATTGGCGACCAGTTGTTCTATAATTTCTTTCGCCAATTCAGGATGCTTCAATAAAGGACTCAGGTCCTTAAATAAAATTCCAGGTTTAGGGAAATCAGGCACATCTCTGACGATGGCTTTCATTTTACTTTCTAAGCTCTGATCTGCTTTTATCATAAAGGAATTGTTAATTTGAGGACCGAATAAGACGAAATCAAATTAATAAAAAATAGCCATGTCTACACCAAAACTGACCGGTATACTTGCCCCTATGCCAGAAGAAATTGACATTCTTTTGAAACACATGCATGTCGAGGAAATTTACGAAGCCGGTAAGCGCAAATTCTACCTTGGAACAATTAAAGGACAGAATTGCGTCGTCAGTTTATCCCGTATAGGAAAGGTGGCTTCAGCAGTTACTGCGGCTATGATGATCCAGCATTTTAAAGTAGACCGCATGATTGTAACGGGTGTAGCCGGCGGTATAGCACCGGAGGTGAATATTGGAGACATCGTCATCGCTCAAACCTGTATACAACATGACATGGACTGTCGTCCTTTGTTTCCTCAATTCGAAGCTCCCCTTTTAGGTAAAGCACGTTTTGAATGTGATCCAATGCTGATAGAAAGCGCCAGACAATCCTGCGAAGAATTTATGAAACATGAATTATATGATTTCGTCAGCAAAACTCACTTGGATGAATTAGGGATATATACCCCTCAAGTCCGCATGGGAACGTTGGTCAGCGGAGATCAATTCATTGGGACACTAGAGCAATTGAATAAAATCAAAACAGAAATACCCGATGCCTATTTTGTAGAAATGGAAGGTGCTGCCGTAGCTCAGGTATGTTATGAATACGATGTGCCTTTAGTGGTTGTGCGTTCAATTTCCGATAAAGCAGATGCCATTGCACACGTTGATTTTTCTAATTACATCAAGGAGGTGGCGCGGTATTATACGTGGGGGTTGGTAGAGGGAATGATGGCGCGCCTCTAACTTACTTTTCTTTATCACGGATTTTAAAAGGATTACACGGATTTGCACGGATTTTTTTTCAGATCGACTACGTCGATCATTCTAATCTGACAACTTGTTGTCAAATCCGTGTTAATCCGTGTAATCCTTTTAAAATACGTGCTTCAAAAATGGAGAGTCAACGCACAAGCCTCTTGAACGTCATACTCTTTCCTCCGAAATTAATCAGCAAAGCAACTTCCAATCTATAGATCTTAAGGTAGTTTAATACTTGGTTTAAATGAGCGTCATCCATAACAGAGACCGCTTTTAGTTCGACTAATACTTTGTCTTCTACTAAAAAATCAACCCGCCTCTTACCTATTGGTTCTCTTAGGTCCTTATAGAAAATATCCTGCTCTAGTTCTCTGTTGAAGTTTAAATTCAATATTCTCATCTCATAAGCCAATGCTCTCTGGTAAATGACTTCCTGAAAACCATTTCCTAAAAATTTATGGACTTCAAATGCTGACTTCAAGATCTTATCAGTGATGTCAGCATGCTTTAAATGGTGTGTCACGATTAAAAAAATAAAAAAAATGAACAATTAAAACTATCTAAATTATCTTTTCCAAATAATGATACTCAATCCCAAACTCTTTCTTAATCGAATCAATTTGCTCTTGAATGGCCAGTGAATTAAAAGCCTTGGAGTTTTTCACACCTACCAGCATAACATTTTTACGGGTATGTTCGTTGGATATGAATTCAAAAATCTTGGTATTGTATTGATGCTTTTCCATGATCAGCGCGCGAATGGTATCCGTGACCATTTCAAACTGACGTTCCTTGAAAATCCCATATTTCAATAATGGACTGTGCTGTTCTTTTCCTTTCAGCTGTTGGCGAATTTGTTTGTGGCAACAAGGCGCACAAATAATCAACGCGGCAGACGCACTCAATCCTTTTTGAATCGCGTCATCTGTAGCGGTGTCACAAGCATGCAAAGCAATTAATACATCGATGCGTTCGTTGGCAAATTCTTCGATGCGCTTGCTTTCAAAAGTAAGTCCTCCAAATCCACACCGCTTAGCAATGCTGTTGCAAGATGTCACCAGCTCTTCTCTTAATTCTATACCTACTACTTTTACATCCAAACCCAATTTGTTATGCAGGTAGTCGTACAATGCAAAAGTCAGGTATCCCTTACCTGATCCCATGTCCACGATGTTTACCAATTTTGGAAGTTCCGCTTCCTTGATCAGACTTTCGATAATCTCCAGGTATTTATTGATCTGTCGGTATTTGTCACTCATCCGGGGAACAACTACTCCTGATTCGTCTGTAATACCTAAGAGGTGTAAGTAGGCATCGTTGTCCAATACTCTTTTCTTCTTTATTCTATCGTGTTCTTCCGAAACTGGTTCTGCAAAAGTAGCCTTAAGTCGCGTGAGTGTAGCTTTGCCTTTTTTGGAAATGAATAAAGTAAAATCCGCTGTAGTAGTGAATAAACTCGCCGTTAAAAATGAATCGCCAAGTAATGCCTTCAACAAAATAATACCTTCTGTTAGGGTTGTATTCTTTACCTGATCATTGGTTTTGTAACGATACGTAAAAGACAATTGCAAGACCTCTTTAATATGTATACTTCTGATGTATACATTCGTCAAAGCTTCTTCTGGCTTTGTGGCTTTAGAAAGCGTTAGTTTTACAAATTCACTTTTCGAAATACTTTCTTTCAGTAAATCGACAAATTCCGTCACTACTAGTTCTGAGGCGCGTTCCATATTACAAGTTAACAAGACTATAGAGCAACAACAAGTGAAATAATAAAACACTTAGAATGATGTAATAATGCTATTTACTCTATTTCTTCAATTTCCTGCTGGTAATCGTACTGCAGATCTTCATGCAAAGTAGATAATGCTTTCCTTATTTTCTTGAGTTGTTGCTCGTATAAATTTTCAAGAACAGAACTGGATCGAATGGGAATACCTGATTTTTGTACCAATTGGCAAAAATAGATCAGCACTTCGATCTGTACTGTTTTAGAACCGGAATAACTAATGTACTTATTAGCTGTTCGTACAATTTTACGCAAAGTCTTTTTAGCTAAATAAACATTCCTTTTGTTTACCTCTGTAAACATTTCTTCCATTTCCTCCCGGATGTTTTGAATATAAGCCGGTTCATCATGCGCTTCAAATAAAAGGAAGGTCAACAGTTCCTTGTTGTCCTTCTTATATTTTGCCAGCCGAATGCATAGGTTCTGCATTTGCTTAGGCGAAAGTTCCTGTAGTTCCTTCTTGAGTTCGTTGAGTGTAGCTGATTTCATACTTAAAATCCTTACCCTAAGTTAAGAAGTTGTCTGAATTCCCTAAACAATGAACTGCTTTTTATCTTCGTCCCAGACACAACCCAGCTGTTCTTTCCAGGCTTCCAGACTTCCCTTCATAAAAGACCTTAATTCCTTTTCTACTGCCTGATCTTCTGATCCGCGATGTACAATGAGATTGATACGTCTTGCCAACAGGGCTTTGTAATCTGAATGGATATACATGGGATAACCACACCACCAATCGTTATGAAATCTTTTGGTTAACAAATCGAGCAGGCTTTTTTCCTGATTACCGTCCCATGAATAGTCGCATTTCTCTACATCATAATAAACAATGCCTAATCCTTCGCCGGCAATGACTTCAAAAATCTTAAGTCTGGATGTTTCTTGTCCAAGCGATACATCATGGGTAGCTCCGCCTGAATAAGAGGCGCCAAACAAATCAAAATAAGGGGTACGTTCCATAAGTCTTCCTTTTTAGTTTATATTTCAAAGGAAAGGGCTTACACCGCATTGTATTTGCGGTGGCGAAAAAAGTTGTTAGTTTAAATAAATATTATTTTCAGTTCTCAGATTTCAGATCTCAGTTTTCCATTTTAACCTTCTTCATAAAACTCATCCAACGAGCCCATATAAGAAGTGTTCCAACCGTCTACAATATCATCGTAGTCTTCATCAGGAATATTGCTGTGACGAAGCTCTAATGACGTACCCTGTTTGTGTAGATGCAATATAATAGTTACGATGGATGCTTCTTCCTGTCCTTCGAAATACCATTGCTGAACGATTTTACGGTTCTCTTCAAACTCCAGGTTTTTACCTACGATACTATCACCCCACAAGGAAAACTCTGAGCCTGCTTCTGTGCTCATTTCAGCCTTCTCTCCTGTCCACAATTGAATAGTAGCAGGATTGGTCAAGGCTTTGTACAAGTCTTCAGGCGCAGCGCCAATGATATAATATTTTTTAAAATCTTTCATGTGATGATTTATTTCTTCATTTCCAGGTATAAGTCTTCTACTTTTTTGCGCGCCCAATCTGTCTTTCTTAAAAAAGTCAAACTGGATTTTATACTCGGATCGCTTTTAAAGCAATTGACAGGAATGCGTGATGCCATTTCTTCCCAGCCGTAATGCGCCTGCAATTCGGTAAGAATAGCTTCTAATGTTTTGCCGTGCAAAGGATTGTTAGCTTGCTGAGACATGACCACTATTTCTTGGACAGATCATCTAGTCTGTCATTCAACGCATGCAACTCTTCTAATAATTGAAGCCGTACATCTTTGGCATAAGGATTTTCTAACTCAATGGTTAAAAAGAGATCCATAGAATCTTGTCCCAAGTTGCGTTTGATGTTGAGCAGGTATTGGTAAGCCGGTGTTTTTTGTTCCACATCCGGAATATCCATTTCATTGCATGCTCTGCCGATAAAGTGAGTCAAAGCCTGTACATAAGCCATCTGCCTGTCGTGTACATCCGGTGTGCGTTCCAATACATTTAACTTGTAATGGTTGGTAAAAAAACGAGACAATACAAGATGCTTGCGCGTCCTCACAGGACACAAGACAAGGTTCAAACCTTCTACTCCATTCTTACCGCTTTGAGGACCAAACAAAGGGTGTGTACCAATGATCTCCGTTGTAACAGGTAAATATTTTTTCATGAGATTGATCGGCTTCACTTTTACAGAAGACACATCAAATACCATAGCTCTAGGTTTTACTAAATTTTTAATATCAATCAGTAAATTTTCCAAAAATTGAACCGGAACAGCCAACACCAATAGGTCGCAAGAAGCAACTTCTTCTAATGTCCCCCAGTTCAAACCCAATTCTTCAACGTCAGCACGTTTGTCTACACGATCGTATACCCACACGTCGAGGTTAGCACTCAGGTGCGGCAAAGCAAACCTACCGAAGTTACCAAAACCTATCCAACCGAACCGTTTCTTTATTTTCATGATGATTCAATTCCTATTCTAAATTAAATTCTAATACTTTAGACCATCAGTATCATGTAAATCATACCCATCATTTGATTTCATAACACAGAAAGTTTTAACTAATTACCACTTTTACAATACCTAATCATAGGTTATAAGTTCGACTTTTCCGGAAAGAATTCCTATGAAAAACAGGAAGATATCAAAGGTTATACTCTCACTGATATTCCTTGTTTTGAAAGCCATTGCTTCAAGACAGGAATTTCGATTTCCTTAAAGTGGAAAATACTTGCTGCCAACGCGGCATCAGCTGCACCATCGTTAAATACGTCTACAAAATGCTGCATATTTCCCGCACCGCCAGAAGCAATAACGGGGATTCTCAAGCGATGAGAAATAGCAGCTGTCAATACATTGGCAAAACCGGCTTTCGTTCCATCATGATCCATCGAAGTCAATAGTATTTCACCTGCTCCTCTTTCCTGTACTTCTATCGCCCAGGGAATCGTTTGTATTGCCGTTGCTTTTGTTCCTCCATGGGTGTGCACAAGATCAACACCCTGATTATTTCTAGTGTCAATTGCTACCACGATACACTGACTACCAAATTCTCTAGCGAGGCTATCAATCAAACCCGGATTTTTTACGGCTGAAGAATTGATGGATACCTTGTCGGCACCGGCATTCAAACAAGCCGATACATCTTCGATAGAAGAAATACCACCACCGATGGTAAAGGGGATATTAATGTTTGCGGCTATTTTGCGGACCAGTTCTACCAATGTTCCTCTTTTCTCTAACGTTGCAGTGATATCCAAAAACACTAACTCATCTGCCCCTTGCTGAGAATACAGCGCACCGAGTTCTACCGGATCGCCCGCATCACGCAGGTTTTCAAAGTTTACACCTTTGACTGTTTTTCCGTCTTTCACATCCAGACAAGGAATGATTCGTTTCGTTAGCATGGAAAATGATTGATAATTTATTTTAGTTATTAACTGGTTAATAATTTCTTCATGCGTTTGATCATTTGGGCGTGTCCCTAAGGGTCGGGCTATTCGCTGCAAGTCCTCGCTCGGGCGATATCTATGCACGTTATCAAACTCAATGGCTCGCTGTGGGCTTTCCGCTACTATCCCTCACGCAAAGATTTTTTACAACTTTCAACTTACCACTTCTAATTAACAAAAGAAGCCAATTCTTTCAATGAAATACGACCTTCGTAAAATGCTTTACCTACGATGGTTCCAAATACTCCTGCTTCTTCTAATTCTACTAAATCTTGCATAGAAGAAACACCACCGCTGGCGATCAACTTCACAGAGGGATAAGCGGACATGATCCAGCGGTATAAATCAATAGAAGCACCTTGTAACAAACCATCTTTGGCAACGTCCGTGCATATGGCATACTTCGCACCGATAGCAGTATATTTTTCTAATAATTGATCCAATGACAAAGCAGAAGTTTCTTCCCAACCGCTTATGGCTACCATCTTATCTTTGACGTCTGCGCCTAAGATGATTTTTTCAGCTCCGTATAAAGTCAGCCAACGCTCAAACATCTCAGGATCTTTGATGGCGATACTTCCTCCTGTTACCATCTTTGCACCGGAGTTGAATGCCAATTTTATATCTTCATGAGATTGTATGCCACCACCA
>JACMQM010000148.1 GCA_014376985.1 Cytophagaceae bacterium
TCTGATGGTCCAGTTGATGTTGGCTTTCACCAATTCTTTCGCCATCAAACCTCCTGCGCAATCCTCGTCGTAATGCAACAGATCCCGAATGTAAGTAGCTTTTTCAGTATTGGTCAAAAGAGCAATCACTTCCTCTCCTGTTTTTACTGGTTGTTCATTGATAATATCCACTGCATCATCCGATTCCAGAAATTCAATGAAGGCAGCGATATCCAGAGAAGAAAATTCTTTAAGTAAACGTTTTCTGTAATCAGGATCCAGTTCGCGTACTACTTGTGCCGATGTTTTTTTATCCTGCAAGCGCAATACATAAGCTGCTTGTGCATATTCCAATTCCAATAAAAGCACAGAGATGTCCTGCTCGGGAAAATCCTGCAATACTTCGAGGATTTCCACAGACTTTTCAGCGTTGATCAAAGCGATCAATTCTTCCAGCAACTTCTCTGACATCTCAAAAGCCATAATCTTTTATTGGCGGGGGAATACTAAATTAGTCAGAATGATAAAATCCTGAACGGATAATTGTTCAGCTCTTTTATCCATATAATAATGCTCGTGCAATTCGGGTGACAAATTAAAACTTTTCAAGGCATTCCGCAACATTTTGCGCCGCGTACCGAATCCGGCTTTTACCACTTTGAAAAAACTCGTTACATCACAGCCTATATCTTTTTGTTCTAAACGAGTATAACGAATCACACCCGACTTTACTTTAGGCGGAGGAGTAAATACGCCTTCATTAACCGTAAATAAATATTCTACTTTATAAAAAGCCTGCATTAAGACACTCAAAATACCATAAGTCTTGTTGCCATGTGGTGCAGCAATTCGTTCGGCTACTTCTTTCTGTATCATACAAACCATTTGAGGAATGCGGTCTCGCATTTCCATGAGTTTGAAGAAAATAGGAGAAGAAATATTATAAGGCAAATTGCCAATGAGAACAAACGGTTCTTTGCCATCATAAAACTGGTCATTATTCATGCGAAGAAAATCTCTGTTCCAGATTTTCTCTCTGCCATTCAACTGAGGAAAATGCTTAGTTAAATAATCTACTGATTCCCGATCAATTTCAACAACGGATAAGTCGATGTCCTTTTGTAATAAATACTGCGTTAAAACGCCCATACCTGGACCGATTTCCAATACTTTTTTTCCATCAGGAATTAAAGTCAAACTATCTACTATTCTTTGCGCAATCTGTTGATCGTGCAAAAAATGTTGTCCTAACGCTTTTTTAGGCGTTACTTTATCAAATTTATTGATTTTCACTTGGTTACTTTTGTAAGATAGGAGGTATTAACCGGTATTAAGATAAGCGAGGTAAGTTAAGTTTTATCTTGCGCAAATTCATCTTTTGCAGGTAAAAACTCCCTTCCCGCTCTGAAGGGAGTTTTCTTTTTGAGAAAACTAAAAGCTAAAAGCTGAGAATCTGATTGAATATTTATCAGTTTTCAGTTCTCTTTTTTTCGTAGCTTTGATGACATTTTTAAATCATCGAACAAATGAGTGCATTCATTCCTGAAAAACCAATCGTAGCAGTAAGCATTGGAGATTTTAACGGCATAGGCCCTGAATTGATATTGAAAACATTTTCAGATCCTAGAATTTTGAAAATTTGCACGCCTGTTATCTATGGTAACTTCAAAATTTTTGCACGGTATAAAAAATTGATTACTCATGAAGAAGTGAGTTTTCATTCCATTAAAACCATCGAAGAAGTCCATACTAAAAAGGTAAACATCAGAACCTGCTGGGACAATGATTACGAGATCACCCCAGGCACTCCTACCGCCGATTCGGGTAAATGTGCTTTTATGTCTTTAGAACAAGCCACCAAAGATACTATTGCCGGCAAAACGCATCTTCTGTTAACGGCTCCTTTGGATAAGAAAAATATTCAAAACGACAGTTTTCGTTTTCCTGGGCATACGGAATATTTAGCAGCACAATGCGGCAACAAAGAGCCATTAATGCTGATGACAGGAAACTCGATGCGCATATGCATGGTAACGGCCCATGTGCCCTTACGTAAAGTAGCAGAGATGATTACTTCGGAATTGATTAAAACAAAGATCAAACTTCTGCAACAAAGCTTACAAATTGATTTTGCCATTAAAAAGCCCAAAATTGCTGTTTTAGGTCTGAATCCTCATGCGGGAGAAAAAGGACTCTTAGGAGACGAAGAAGAAAAGATCATTGCTCCTCTTATTGCAGAGTTTAAAGAAAAAGGCTCTTTGGTTCAAGGTCCTTTTGCCGCAGATGGCTTTTTCGCTGCCGGAACCTATAAAAATTTCGACGGAGTAGTGGCCATGTACCACGATCAGGGATTGATTGGTTTCAAAACGATCGATTTCCAATCCGGTGTCAATTATACAGCCGGATTACCAATCGTGCGTACCTCACCCGATCATGGAACAGCTTATGACCTGGCAGGCAAAAGCTTAGCGGATGAATCTTCTTTTAGAGAAGCCTTATACAAAGGATTAGACATTCTTAAAAATCGGCAGGAAACTAAGGCTTAGGCTTCAAAAAGGCTGATATTGAAGGAAAACAGCTAAATCTGTTTTATTTATTAGTTTTTAGTTATAAATTTGCGTCCACTTGTCTGGAAAGTAATGGCTAGTTTAAAGTTATTTGACATTGATATTCACAACCTTTCTCTGAAAGAATATGACTATCAATTCGATATAGACGATAGTTTCTTTGCTTCCTTTGAAGACAGCATTGTCTACAAAGGAAGTTTAGTTGTTAAAGTCAACATGAGTTTGCATCCCGGTGTAATTGAAATGGACTTTGACATACAAGGTACTGTCGTGATTACCTGCGACAGGTCGCTGGAAGAATACGATCAGGCGATAAACAGCAACGAAAGGTTGATGTTTAAATTTGGTGATGAGAACACAGAGATCAGTGAAGACATCATAAGCATCACGCGTGACACGCATAGAATAAACGTTGCGCAGTACATTTATGAGTTCATTACGATTGCTATTCCTTTTGTAAAACGCCACCCGCGTTTTCAAGAAGAAGCGAATGACGAAGAAGAAGTAAAATTAATATACCAAAGCTCAACTGCTCCGGCAGAAGAGGAAGAAGAAAATAAAGACAGTGAAGATCCGCGTTGGGCTTTGCTTAAAAATTTAAAGAATAATCTAAACTGAATATAAAATGGCACATCCTAAGCGTAAAATTTCGAAAACCAGAAGAGACAAAAGAAGAACTCACTACGTAGCTGTAGCATCTCAATTTTCTGAGTGCTCTAACTGCGGTGCGGCAGTACTATCTCACAGAGTTTGCGGTGAGTGCGGACACTACAGAGGTAAACTGGCTATCGAAACTGCTGTAGCTGTTTAATGATGAAGGTCGCCCTAGACGTAATGGGGGGCGATTTCGCTCCTCGTGCTACTATTGAAGGTGCTATTTTAGCACAAAAAGAAGTAGATAGTGGTACCCACATTGTATTGATAGGAATAGAAGAAGAAATCCAATCCCAGCTATCTACGCTGGGAGCAGATGCCTCTTCCTTTCATATTGTGCATGCACCCGAAGTGGTGGGTATGGGAGAACACCCCACTAAAGCTATTTCTCAAAAACCAAAGTCCAGTATCAATACAGGATTTCACTTGTTGAAAACAAAAGAAGTGGATGCGTTCTGTGGTGCCGGTAATACCGGTGCTATGCTGGTTGGTTCTTTATTTAGCGTCAAAGCAATTGAAGGTGTACTACGACCTGGTATCGCGGGATGGATTCCCAAAGAGTCCGGGCGTTTTGGTATTATACTTGATGTTGGTGCTAACGCAGAATGTAAAGCTGAGGTATTGGCGCAATTTGCGACCATCGGATCCTTATATTCTCAACATTATTTTGGCATTGAAAATCCTAAAATAGGTTTGATGAATCTTGGTGAAGAAGAAGAAAAAGGAACTACCCTGCTTCAAGCTGCACACAGTCTGATCAAAGCAACTCCGAACATTAATTTTGTAGGCAACATAGAAGGACGTGACGTATTCAACGATAAAGCAGATGTAATTATTTGCGATGGATATACGGGTAATGTCATTCTTAAAATGGCTGAAACTTTTTATAACCTTACCAACGACCGAGGTTTTAAGCATTCCTTTTACGACATGTTTAATTATGAAGAAGTGGGCGGAAGTCCAATTCTTGGGGTGAACGGTAACGTGATCATTGGTCACGGATCTTCTTCTCCTAAAGCTATTAAAAACATGATCTTGCAAGGCCAAGGCTTAGTAAAATCAGAGATCACAGAAAAGATTAAAAAAGCGTACAGCTAATCCATTAATTAGATGAGTAAGATTACAGCAGCTATTACAGGTGTGGGCGGATATGTGCCCGAATATATACTTACCAATAAAGAATTAGAATCGAAAGTTGAAACCAATGACGAGTGGATTACCTCTCGTACTGGAATTAAAGAAAGAAGAATTTTAAAAGGTGAAGGATTAGGCACTTCTCACATGGCTGAAAAAGCAGTGAATGAATTGCTTAAAAAGACCAACACCAATCCGCTTGACATAGACCTTTTGGTTTGCTGTACTACTACTCCTGATTTTATTTTTCCTGCAACAGGCAATTTATTGTGCGACATGTGCGGATTGAAAAATGCATTCAGCTACGACTTGAATGCTGCTTGTTCCGGATTTCTTTTTGGATTAGTAACAGGAAGCCAGTTTATCGAAACAGGTAAATATAAAAAAGTCTTGGTAGTAGGTGCTGATAAAATGTCAGCCATTGTTAATTACGAAGATCGTGCTACGTGCATTCTCTTTGGAGATGGAGCGGGAGCAGTATTATTAGAACCAAGCACAGACGGCTTGGGCGTTATCGACAGCGTCTTGAAAACAGACGGTTCAGGTGCTGACTTCTTATGTCAAAAAGCAGGCGGAAGCCGCAGACCTCCATCCATTGAAAGCGTTACGAACAAAGAACATTATGCCTTTCAGGAAGGCGCTACGGTATTTAAATCTGCTGTAACGAATATGTCAGGTGTTGCTGCTGAAATCATGGAGCGCAATAATTTGACCGCTGATGATGTCACATGGTTAGTGCCGCATCAAGCCAACAAACGCATCATCGATGCTACAGCAGCCAGAATGGGTGTGGCGGAAGATAAAGTCATGATCAACATTCACAAATACGGCAATACAACCAATGCCACTATTCCATTGGTGATCTGGGATTATGAAAAGCAACTGAAGAAAGGTGACAATTTAATATTGGCTGCTTTTGGAGGAGGATTTACCTGGGGTTCTATCTATTTGAAATGGGCCTACGATCCTAAATAGTTTTATTTAATTGAATGCTTTACAATATATTCGTTTAAACCAATAGCTTACCAGCTGCTCGTAAAAGAGAAATTTATGAAACCAAAAGAGATACAAGAACTAATTGATTTCGTTGCTAATTCAGGTTTAGCAGAAGTAAACATCGAAACGGAAGAATTCAAACTGAACATCAAGAAATATCCTGATGTAGTGGCGAGCCAAGCTCCCATGTACAGTCTCCCACAGGTGGCACAGCAAGCTATCGCTCAGGGCGCGACGACAAACGCACCTGTTGCAAAAACAGAGGTTCCTGCTGTTGAAGTAAAGAGCAATCTAATCACCATCAAATCACCAATGATCGGTACATTCTACCGTTCTGCTGGTCCTGATAAACCTTTATTTGTTAATGTTGGAGATGAAGTATCTGTTGGTAAAACAGTTTGTATCATCGAAGCGATGAAATTATTCAACGAAATCGAATCTGAAATATCTGGTACTATTGTTAAAATTTTAGTTGATAACGCAACACCAGTAGAATACGATCAACCCTTATTCTTGGTAGAGCCTAAATAAGGCTGTAACATTTCTCCATTCAGATCATATGTTTAAAAAAATACTCATTGCCAACAGAGGTGAGATTGCCCTTAGGGTAATCCGCGCCTGCAAAGAGATGAATATAAAAACGGTTGCTGTATATTCTGTGGCCGATAAAGACAGTCTCCATGTTCGCTTTGCTGATGAAGCGGTATGTATTGGTCCAGCTCCAAGCGCTCAATCTTACCTCAGCATTCAAAACATTATTTCTGCTGCAGAAATTACGAATGCAGATGCGATACATCCCGGTTATGGTTTCCTTTCTGAAAATGCAAACTTCTCGAAAGTATGCCAGGACTATGGTATCAAGTTCATCGGAGCTTCTGCTGAAATGATCAACTCCATGGGTGACAAAGCTTCGGCAAAAGACACCATGAAGAAAGCCGGTGTTCCTACTATCCCTGGTTCAGATGGATTATTGTCAACTATAGAAGAAGGGATAAAAATTGCCAATAAGGTAAAATATCCTGTGATCCTGAAAGCTACTGCCGGTGGCGGTGGTAGAGGGATGAGAATTGTTAAAGGAGACGCTGAATTTGAAAAGGCATGGAACGATGCCAAACAAGAATCAGCTGCAGCCTTTGGTAACGATGGTCTTTATCTGGAAAAATTTATCGAAGAACCTCGTCACATTGAAATTCAATTGATGGGCGACAAAACAGGTAAAGCGATTCACTTTTCTGAAAGAGATTGCTCGATCCAACGTCGTCATCAAAAATTGATTGAAGAAACACCTTCACCGATCTTAACAGAAAGACTTCGTAATAAGATGGGAGAAGCTGCTGTAAAAGGAGCAAAATCTATTAAATACGAAGGAGCAGGTACGATAGAATTCCTCGTGGATAAACACGGTGATTTCTACTTCATGGAAATGAATACGCGTATCCAGGTAGAACATACGATTACGGAAGAAGTAACCGATACAGATTTGATTAAATTGCAAATCCGCATGGCTGCAGGTGAAAAACTGGATGGTAAAAACCACTTCCCACTCAGACACTCTATCCAATGCCGTATCAATGCCGAAGATCCTTCCAATAACTTCAGACCTTCTCCAGGAAAAATCACCAACTTCCATATCCCTAGCGGTTATGGGGTGCGTGTGGATTCTCACTGCTATACAGGATATACAATTCCTCCAAACTACGATTCTATGATAGCGAAGTTGATTGCTACAGCGCCTACACGCGATGAAGCATGTGACCGCATGAAACGTGCTTTGCAAGAATTCGTAATTGACGGTGTAAAAACAACTATCCCCTTGCACATTGCATTGATGGATGATCCTATTTTTCGCTCAGGAAACTTCAACACAAGCTTTCTGGAAACATTTGATTTCTCGAAGATTAAATAATATTCTGTAATCCAATTACATTACTGGCAGATCTTGTATATATTCATATATAGGATCTGTTTTTGTTTTATGACCTTTTTCAAACTGCGCGTATCTTCTTTCCACTCTCTTCTGCTCTTTTTGTGCTGCACATTACTGCATCAGGCAAAGGCTCAGGATAGCACGATTACCTATAAGCGTTTTCTAGAAGTGGGCATCAGTGCAAACGCCTACCGTGGCGATCTGCAGGCCGGTTATGAGAAGTTTACCTCCGGTTTTCATCTGGGAATACAATGGATGAAGAAAAAAAGGTTAAACGGTGCCATCAACCTACAAATCGGTTCTGTAAGTGGACAAAATCCCAACTACCACTATTCAGGAGAAGTAGCAAATACAGAAAAAACACCCACACCTAATCGTTATTTCAAAACGGCTATTTTCACGGTGCATTATGAATTGCAGCTTAACCTGATTAAACGAAAAAACTTTCGGGTGTTCATCTCTCAAGGGATAGGACTCATTCGTTTTAATCCCAAAGATGAATTTCGCAATTCACTAAGCAAAGACCTTACCAGTCGCGCAGATGGTGAAACCTATTCTAACCTGGCATTCATGTTCCCCACCCAATGTGGCTTTCAATATTTTTTACCCAATGGTGTAGGAGCAGGTTTTAAAATGGGATGGTACAATCCCGCTACGGATTATCTCGACAACATTTCCAAGTGGGGCAATAAATCAGGTAACGATAAAATTTTTGCTTGTCGATTTACCGTAATGGTTCCCGTCCGTTTAAAATCCGAAAAGTAACACCTACTCTTTATATAATAGGTACATTCAAATTATCCTTTTGAAGTAAATCACTTATACAAAGTACAAATGTCACTACACTGTAGAGCTCGCTAAAAAAGTAGTATGAGTAAAGCAGACAATACCAGACTCTCGATACGTCACAAAGCCTTTGAACTCATCTATGCGAATGGTTATCAAACAACCAGCGTAAGACGACATCATTGCTCAAACAAAAGTAACCAAAGGCGCTTTTATATTACCATTTCAAAACAAAGATGAAATGGGGCTTGCTATGATGAATGAATTCCTTTATCACGGCATGCAAGAGGCACTCATCACTCCCCTGCTACAGACAAAACATTCTACTGCTGAGATTTTTAAAATGATGAAAGCCTAACTTCAGGAAAATGATCTCTTTACTATAAAACAAGACTGTCCTGCTGTAAATCTCGTGAAAGAGATGGGGGGCACCTATACTGCTTTTCGAAAAGCACTGAGCAAACTACTTAAAGAGTGGCAAAAGGCTCTGGAGAAAAATATAGAACAAGAAAAAAAACAAGAGAGGTGAAAAAAGAAGTGAATGCACAACAGGTCGCTTTATTTATTACAACAGGTTACGCTGGTGTGCGCAACTTGGGTAAACTATTTGGTGCAGCCTGCTATTCCATTTATTTAAAAGAATTGAAAAACTATTTAGATGGACTTAAAACCGTCTGATTTACAGGATACCACTTCGCCAAAATACAATCTCTATTTTTATTATAAAACATACCAATTAGTATGTTTTATAATAAAAATAGAATGATAATATACAACACTTACTAAAATGTATACGACTCTACTTTTCGCGCACTCTATCGTACGATGGTTCGTATTAGGAAGTCTTTTATATGCCATATACCGGTCTTTTCTCGGTTACCTGACTAAAAGATCGTTTAGCATAAAGACAATATCATTCGCCACTGAACAGGTACAATTGCGCATATTCAACTTATTACAGGTTTCACGTTGTACATAAAAAGTCCTTTTGTTAAATATTTCTGGACAAGTACAAAAGGAACTGAGACTTCTTTCTTTGGCTGGACGCATATCTCATTTAAAGCTCTAACATGGAAGGTATTGCTAGCCTGCATCATTCCATTCGATACATTTTACATCGATTGGAAAATTTTAAGTCGGTTAGAAGTAAAGAATAATTAGTCGAGCTGATAGATTGCGTTAGGGATTGAGCCATTGTTTGAGCTCTTCCGCCGCAATAGACTTAATACGATTTACTGATTGATCGGCGGAAAGCGAGTGGCGAAAGCCCGGCCCACAGGAAACGCCCTCCTCCTTATATTCATCTTTCAAAAAATAAGGTGTAATTATCATTAGGGCTACGCCTATAGGTTTGGTCGTTGGAGTGGTGAAAAGGTCTAATACTATAACATTTAAATAACTTTATAAATACAAGGGCGTTCCCTTCGGACCGGGCTTTTGCCACTCGCTTCCCGATTATAACATATGGCAAATACGACTTTATGTCGGGAGAGCTCAAACAATGGCTCAATCCCTAACGCAAATTTTACTAAACCATAATAATTTATTTCACCGTTAACTAATTAAATCTTACCGTTAAATCAAAATAACACGTGTTGAAATTAGTATTGGCTAGTTTTAAGTATCTCACTTTTAACTTTTAAACTATGCTAACACGATTACTTAAAACCCTTCCACTGTTCATATTGCTGATAACGAGCACAGCAATGGCGCAGAAGACCACTCTTACCTACAATGTAGTGGCTTATATTGAACAAAAAACTGTTGATTATTATGGCGGACAGCAAGCCATACAGGATTCCATCAACAAACAATTAACAGCTGTCAATACATTGTACAACAGTCAGGCGGGGCTGAATAATTATTATAATTTTACCGCCGTGTCATTTGTCTATTTTACAGACAATACAGCCGACGATAACATTACCTTATCGAAATGGACACAACCGGCAGAATCAGAAAACAAGTACCGCATCGTGTACAATTCTTTTCCTAATTCAAGTTCCAACACCTATCGCATTGCTTTTGAAATTGCTTATCAGGCAGTCATCTTCTCTTATAGGGAATCCGCTTCCGGAAACGGAAACCTGTTTGAACGTGTTATGACCAATACACTAGCACATGAACTCGGTCACTCGCGCGGTGCCTGGGATATTTACGCCGGTAACATTAATGCGAATCAAAATGGAGTCAATCCTAATCTTGGATGGAGAGATTCTTTGCCATCCCTTATGAATAGTTTATTTTCATACAACACGTTTGACAAATATTCTTTGTACATGATCAATAGAACGGCTACTTTATATGGTGCATCAACATTTACAGATGCACAAAGAGCAGCCATTACTGGTGCAGCTTTTCCAACTACGATCAGTGTAAAAGTACTGAACAGCACGGGTGGAGCAGCAGTGGGAGCAACTGTTAAATTTTATGCCATACCATGGTTTCCAGCAGATAATTTTTCTATTGCAGCAGCTAGTCCCACCATCACACAAACAACCAACAGCAGTGGTAATGTAGATTTTATGGGCAGTGCGCAAAATCCATTTGACATGACATGGGGCTCTCCGGCACGTTTCAATCTATTTGTAGCAGCTACTTACAATGGCCAAACAAAATATACATGGATGCCTTTCTATGAAGCCTCTAATGCTTTTATAGACGGTGTCAATTATGTAAAAACGATTTCATTCAGCAGCACGAATATCAGTCCACAAGTCAGCATAGGTCCTTCCGGTCCACTGATTGGATACAATCCTCTAAGTACTGTATTCCCTATCTGGGCTTATGATTTAGATGGCACCATAAGTAGTGTAAAAATATATGACAATGGTGTATTCGTTGAAAACGTTACGAATATGGATGCCACAACTAAAATCTATTGGTACTACACACAGCCATTAGCATTAGGCAAACATACTTTTACTGTTGTTGTTGCCGACAACTCTGGTGCAACGCAAACATCTGCCCCTATGATTGTGGATGTGAAAGCCGCTCATGTGGTGAAAGCCGCGATTACTTCACCGGCAAACAATACCAATTATGCGGCGCCAGGAAATATTCTAATTACGGCGCAAGCTTATGAAGGTGATGGCAGCATCAGCAAAGTTGAATTTTACAAAGGTTCGACGTTATTAGGTACAGATACTTCTGTTCCCTATTCGTTCAATTGGACAGGTGTAGCGGCAGGAACATACAGCTTAACGGTGAAAGCCTACGATTCACAAACAACTCCTGCTACAGCTACTTCTACAGCCGTTACAGTGATTGTAAAGACTGCTCCTGTCGTGAGTATTACTTCACCAGTAACGAATGCAGTATACAATACTATTCCTGCAAGCATTACTATAAATGCTACCGCTTCCGTGACAGGAGGCAGTATCAGTAAAGTAGAATTCTATAATGGTGCTACTTTATTGAATGCTGATAATACCAGTCCTTATAGTTATACCTGGACAGGAGTTACAGCAGGCACTTACAGCATCACAGCAAAAGCATACGACTCACAAGCAACACCGGTTACTACAACATCTGCGGCTGTAAGTGTATACGTGAATACACCTCCGGCTGTAAGTATTACTTCACCGGCAAGCAATGCGACCTTTACTGCACCTGCAACGATCAACATAACCTCCACAGCTACCGATGCAGATGGCATTCAGAAAGTAGAATTTTATAATGGAGCATCTTTACTTGGAACAGTAACAGTAAGCCCTTACAACTACTCATGGACAAACGTAGTGGCAGGCACTTACAGTATCACAGCAAAAGCCTATGACAACAAAGGGGGTACAAAAACAAGTACAGCAGTGACCAATCTATTGGTAAATCCGGGGAGTGGATGTACGGCACCACAATATGTAGCGGGAGCAGCATATACTGACGGTAGTCTGGTTAAAAATGTAGGCAATAAATACCAGTGCAAACCATGGCCATACTCAGGATGGTGCAGTGGTGCTGCAGCAGCTTATGCACCAGGAACAGGTACTAACTGGTCAGATGCATGGACATTGATCGGTTCTTGTACAAGAATTGGAAAAGATGACGCAGCGAATTCTACAGTTAGTATTTTCCCAAATCCGGCGCAGGATATTATCTCCATACAGTTGAAAGAAACAGAAGGAGAAGTAGTTGTTACCGTTAAAAATCTTTCGGCTGAGACATTAATGACTCAACATTTCACGACTGAAAAAGGATCCACTACAATTACCTTAAATACAGAGCAACTTCGTAATGGCATCTATCTATTACAGACCAGTCACAATGGAGAAATACTTACGACAAGCCGTATCAGTATTTTAAAATAAATGATTTAAATAGAGAAAAGGAGTAGCTGTTTAAGAGCTACTCCTTTTTTTGTCTCATACTACAAATTTTCCTTTTTATCCCATTAAAGTTATAGCGGTCAAGCTATGCTAGTATACCGGGCGAATTAAAAATCTATTTTAACCAGAAATTGGTCATTGGGGTCAGCAAACATACTTATCATACAAAGTTAAGTCCGTGCAAGTATTGGAAAGAAAAGTAAAAAGAGTATTTTCGAAAAATATTCATGTTTTTCATGAAGTTCTTTTCCTTTGAGAAAAAAGATCTTGTTTTTCTTTTTTTACTTTTACTTTTTATAGACGACACGGTTTACTCTTATTACCAACATTCTTTTGCTACTATTGATGGTGCAATACCTCTTTGGCATCACCTAAAAATGCCTACCAAAGAAATATTGCACCATCCCTTTGGTTTTAAAATTTTACAAACAGGAGAAAACTGTGCCGTCAGCAATCGTTTTTTGTGCAGTGGCCAACGTCTGTATACTTTCGCCATCGACCATTGTATCTTCAATCTTTTTTATCGCCAATAGACAGTGTATATACCTCGATCGCTTTTGCTAAAAAAATTTCCGCAGGTAGCACTTATTTTATTATTAGCCTCTTATATCCGCATCAGTTTTGGATGTAAAAGGAATGAATGGATGCTAGTAGCTGTAATTATTTGTCCTTTGTTTCAAGCGGTCGGTTTTTTTGAATACTTGTGCATGATTGACAATTGTGCCAGTTATGTTTTTGCCTACGCGTTGCCGACTCTTGCTTTAATGATTTTTCTTCCCCCTTATTACCGAGCAGCTATTACAGGTCATTCAGGATTATCGTCATGGCTGAAACCATTATGGTTATTGCTCCCTATAGCGCTTACCTTTAGCGGACCTATTATAGGTCCTGTATTGCTTATTCTTTGTCCGTTTGCATTACTCTACCTTTTCTATGAAAACTGGAAAAACAAATCTGATCTTTCTTACTCACAGCGTTTCATTCAGTCGTTAGCTTCCATCAATACACAGCTATTGATTTCATTTGGATTCACTACTTTACTTTGTATGTATTCCTTTTACATCGGCACACACAATAGCGAAAATTCATGGGAAGTAATTTCATTAACTGAACGCTACAAAAAATTAGGAGAGGGCCTTATAAAAACCACTTCTTTTTCGGAAGGATTTATTCTTATTTTACTAATTGTATTGTATAACCTTTTCTTACTACAGCTTTCTAAAACTACAGGTACAGAAAAACTGGTACGCATCTTGTATTTTGCTTTATTATTTGCAGTTGCTTACCTATTCTTGTTGCCGCTTGGTGGTTATCGTTCATATCGTCCTTATATCATTCGGAGGGATACATTACAACCTGTCTTATGGCTGTTGTTCTTCGCATGGGGATTATCTACTGTTTATGTTTTGAAAATCATTTCTTCAGTAAAAAGAACAGTTTGCGTCTCGCTTATTATTATCATTTCATTGGTTTATACGTTGACGGATAAACTCCCCGTTTATACCAATACCTGTGAACGTCAATCCATGCATAAGATTTCCACAGCAACAGCAGATTGTATAGAATTAAAGGAATCATGCACGGTCATGCAATGGGGCCCTACCCTTCAATGTGAAGACACCCGTTATGGCTCAGCATTGCTTCATTTATGGAATATTACACCCCGTGAGATCAAATACCACCAGAAACCATAACTGCTTAAAGCAGCTATGAGACCTTTTTTATTTTTCAACACCATTCGATTGTGGGTTAACAGTCTATTTTTTTAAAGCAAAACTAATTTTAAATGTTTATTTTTATGCTAGAAATGACCACGCTTGAGCCTTCGGCATTGCTCGACAATGCCCGCCACCTTCTTAAAACAGTATACGGATACGACAATTTCCGTCCTTTACAGGAAGACATTATTCTTTCCATTTTGGACAGCCGTGATACACTTGTACTCATGCCTACCGGCGGAGGTAAGTCTGTTTGTTTTCAAATTCCGGCACTCCTTAAACAAGGTGTATGCTTAGTTGTCTCTCCGCTCATTGCCTTGATGAGAGACCAGGTAGAAGCCTTAAAAAGAAATGGCATCGGAGCCGCTGCTTACAACAGTAGTTTTAGTCAGAGTGAACTCAGGGATGTGATCAGACAATGTCAATCCGGTGAAATTAAATTACTTTATGTATCACCGGAAAAGTTATTGAGTGTTGTTCCTTTTTTGAAAGAACAACTAACCATCAGTTTTATAGCCATTGATGAGGCCCATTGCATTTCTTCCTGGGGACACGACTTTCGACCAGAATACACGCAATTACACACCATAAGAGAAGTACTTCCGGGTATACCTGTCATTGCTTTGACAGCTACTGCAGATAAAACAACGCGTCGCGATATCTGTGAGCAATTGAAGATGAAAGATCCTCAAATCTTTATTTCTTCTTTCGACAGACCCAATCTAAGTTTAACGGTCCGCTCAGGATTATCTCTCAAAGAAAAAGTAAGTGAGATCGATCGTTTCCTTACCGCAAGACCCAATGAGCCCGGTATTATTTATTGTTTAAGCCGAAAAAACACCGAGGACATGGCTGCCAAATTGAAAGCCATAGGTTATCCGGCAGCCTGCTACCATGCAGGATTAGAAAGTAGCACAAGAAATAAAGTGCAGGATGATTTTCTCAATGATCGTTTGCAAATTGTGTGTGCCACCGTTGCTTTTGGAATGGGAATAGACAAATCGAATGTACGTTGGGTCATACACAGCAACCTTCCTAAAAACATAGAGAGTTATTACCAGGAAATAGGTCGTGCAGGAAGAGACAGCTACAAGGCGGATACCGTGCTGTATTATAGTTATGGTGATGTAGTCATGCAAACTCAGTTTGCCAATGACAGTTCACAAAAAGAATTAAATCTCGCCAAGCTGCATCGCATGCAACAATTTGCAGAAGCGAATATTTGCAGAAGAAAAATACTGTTAACCTATTTTGGAGAAGCTGTTATTCAAAACTGCGGTAATTGCGACGTATGCAAAAATCCACGTCCCATGATTGATGGTACACGATTGGCACAAATGGCTCTTTCTGCAGTGAGTAGAATGAATGAAGAAGCAGGAGGAAACATGCTGATCAATGTACTTCGCGGATCATCCAATCAGGAATTGATTCAGAAAGGGTATCAGAACATAAAGACCTACGGTGTAGGCAGAGATGTGCCTTATGCAGACTGGCAACAATACATGTTACAATTTCTTCATCTGGGTATCTTAGAAGTAGCCTACGATCAGGGATCCGTTTTGAAAATAACACCTTTGGGCAAAGAAGTTTTATTTGGAAAACATCCGTTGCAACTTTCAGAGTTGGTTCCTATTTCTTTCGAAAAGAAAAGTACGAAGAAAACGAAATCGACTGCGTCATCTGATGTTTCAGGTACAGATACACCGGAAGAAAAACTATTCCAGGCTTTAAGAGGCCTTCGATTGAAACTGGCTCAGCAAGATGGTATTCCTCCTTATATGATTTTTTCTGATGCTTCTTTGCGTTCTATGGCAGAACATTTGCCAACCAACGACGAAGATATGCTTGCCATATCAGGTGTCGGAGAAAAGAAAATGGAATTATACGGGAACGATTTTCTGGAAGCGATTCAATCTTTTATTACACAACGCACAGGAGCGCCAAAAAAAGTTCAAAAGGGAGATACCTATAAAATTACACTCGACTTATATACACAAGGCATGGAGATCGAAGCCATTGCTGTGCAACGAGAGATGAGTCCCACGACCATCTGGTCACATATTGCGTATTTGGCTGAACAAGGAGAAGCTATTGATCTCAGAAAATATGTTCCAAGAGCAGATGAACAACGCATTCGTGATGCGGCATCCGCCATTGGTAATACCACGGCATTAAAACCTATTTTTGATCATTTGAACGGTGAAGTAGAATACCACAAAATACGATTGACTTTGTCCTTGATAAAAATGGAGATTTAATTTTCGTGAAGAGTGAAGGGTAAAGTGAATGGTAATGTAATGGTGAATGAAAAAAATACGGCTTAATGCTTACACGTTACTACTTACAGTTTACCATTTAATATTATTTTTTTAGTAAGGAAGAATGAAAGATAATAAAAACACTTCACTACTAACCGTTCACTCTTCACTACTTACTTACCATTAATATAGTCGATCATTTGCTCCACACTCATCTGAAAATCTACCGGAGCATGTAGAATGGCTTGTTCCGGCATATAGGGAAAACTAGCGGTTTCTGGTGTTTGAGCAATCGTAATTCCTCCTTGCTGATGAATGGCTTTCAAACCTTCTGTGCCATCAGCGTTGGCTCCAGACAATAAAATGGCCACTGCATTATTCCCATATGCTTCTGACGCGGAATCAAATGTAACATCGATGCTTGGTCTGCTGTAATTTACTTTTTCAGAATAATCCAACGCAAAGACATGCTTCTTCTCAAACAACAAATGATAATCTGAAGGAGCGAGATAAACAACACCTGGTATTATCGCATCCTTATCTTCCACTTCTTTCACAGGCAGAGAAGATCGGATTGAAAATAGCTCTGACAAGGTTGAATCGGAAGTTGTTTTTCGATGTACAACAACAACAATAGCAATTGAGATATCCTTTCTTAGACTAGAAATAATTTTCAATAAAACGTCAAGACTACCGGAGGAACCACCAATGAGTACTAATTCGCACGTTGGACTCATGATTACATTTTTCTCCATATCTTCTCCTTTCCCAATTGTTTAAAATTGCTAGTAACACTGGAAAACTTCATGGTTTCTTTCGATCCCAATGCCAGATAAGCTAATGTATCAAGACTAGCATCAAACAATTCAAACACTCTGTTTTGCAAAGGAATATCAAAATAGATTAAGACATTTCTACACAATATCAAATCGAACTCATTGAATGAACCATCGCAAACTAAATTATGCGTTGAAAAAATCATGCGTGTAGCAAATGACTCATCAAATTTCACTCTATCATAATTTGCCGTGTAGTAAGAAGAAAAATCCTGCCTACCACCAGATGAAATATAATTTTCAGAATATTGCCTCATTTGACTCAAAGGAAAAATACCCTTGCGGGCTTTTTCCAATACATTAGGATTAATATCGGTAGCATAGATCAGAGCCTTATGAAGTAAATTTGCTTCCTGCAAAAGAATAGCCATAGAAAAAACCTCTTCTCCTGTAGAACAGCCTGCATGCCAAATTCGAATAAAAGGTTTTGTTGCGATATTCGGAATCACTTCTTCCCTGAGTGTTTTATAAAACAAAGGATCACGAAACATCTCTGTTACGTTCACCGTGATTTCTTCTACAAATCTTTTCAGGTAAGCACTATCTACTTTTAATCTGTACCTAAACTCCGCAAAACTAGGAAAGCTATCTAAGATAAATAATCGATTGATCCTACGTTTAATAGAGGCCCTCGAATAACCTGTAAAGTCGTATCCATACAACTCAAACAAATCATTGATTAAAACCTCTACTTCTTCATCCTGTATCATCTCATTAAACGATAGAAGTGGAGAGCAAAAACAATAATCGATCTACATCGATGGGTTTTGAAATATAATCGTTGGCGCCTGCTTCCAAACATTTTTCACGATCACCTGTCATGGCTTGCGCTGTGACAGCAAATACAGGAACATCCTTACGGTGGTCTATTCCACGTATTTTTGGAATAGCGTCATACCCGTCCATATCCGGCATCATCATGTCCATTAATACCGCATGAATCGGAGTTGAACTTCGCATAATTTCCAGTCCTTTATGTGCATCTACGCAGGATACACAAGAAAACCCTTTGGCTTTTAGTGTAGCTGTCAGTGCAAAAATATTCCTGTCATCGTCATCAATGATTAAAATATTTTTTTTAGTATCACTCATATCTAAATATTATGCTTTTTCATAAAGCCAAACACGTAACAGAGACAACAATTGATCGATGTCAACAGGTTTTGTTATATAATCCGAAGCTCCGGCATTGATACATTTCTCTCGGTCGCCCGTCATGGCTTTTGCCGTAACAGCAATCACAGGTAATTTCTTCCATCTTGATTCACTTCGAATACGTTTAGCCGTTTCATAACCATCCATTTGAGGCATCATCATATCCAGCAAAACAACATCAATATAGGGATGTTGCTCCAGCTTTTGCATGGCTTCCTTACCATCAATAGCCGTAATGACGTTCATCTTAAATTTCTCCAATGCCTTGGACAGTGAAAAAATATTCCTCACATCATCGTCAGCTACCAATACCGTTTTGCCATTCAGCACTTCGTTCAACGCACCCAAACTTCTTACATCGCCGGACTTATCTGTTTTGTGTTTACTCTCTTCTACCAGATGAAGGAACAAAGAAATCTCATCCAACATTCTTTGGTAAGAGTGAGCCGTCTTCACGATAATGGAATCTGCATACTGTTTAATGCGTTGTTCCTCTGCAATCGATAGACTCTTTCCAGTAAATACAATGATAGGAAGATTTTCAAGTCCAGGATTTTTTTTCGCTTCCTCTAACATCTCATAGGCCTTCAAATCAGGAATTCCCATATCCAGAATAACACAATCCACTTCCTTATTAGTAAGTGCTGCTACACTGTCTTTAATATCCGTTTTTACTTCAGAACTAATTTTATGGGTTTCCAAGAAATAAGAAAGCGCCTTAGCATGCATACTGTTCTCTTCTACAATCAATACTTTCTTAGGATTGCGGTTTAGAACAGATTCAATCTTTTTAAAGATCTCCTGCATATTTTCCGCCATTACCGGTTTATTGATAAAATCAATTGCGCCTTTGCGCAAGCTTTCATTCTTCATATAGTGAGAAGACATGATATGCACAGGAATATGTCTGGTCATTGGATTTGCTTTCAACTCGTCCATGATCTGCCAACCACTTTTTATAGGCAATTGTAAGTCGAGCAAGATACCTGTAGGTTTAAAAGACTGAGCCAACTGTAAGCCTTCATCCCCTCTTACAGATACAATACCTTTATATCCTTGTGCCCGTGTATATTTCAAAAGAGTAGTGGCAAATAATACATCATCTTCAATAATGAGAATTATTTTATCGCCTACCACAATTGTTTCTCTGTCGTCCGGGATACTATTTGGAATAACGGCAGAAAGGTATTGATTTACTTCTTCTCTTTTCTCCTCTCTGTTTTCCGATTTGATGATTATTTTTGATTCAATTTCAATCGCGTTAAGCTGAGGTTTCACTAAAGGAATATAAACTGTAAACTCACTTCCCTTATTGACTTCACTGATTACCTTTAGTTCTCCTCCTAACAATTTCACCAACTCCCGGCTGATCGATAGACCCAATCCCGTTCCTCCATATTTTCGTTTGGTAGAACCATCGGCTTGCTGAAAGGCTTCAAATATCTGATGCTGTTTCTCAACAGGAATTCCTATTCCCGAATCTCGCACAGTAAAACATAGTATATTATCATTTGTCGGAAAACGTTTAACAATCATCTCCACCGATCCTTTGGAAGTAAATTTCAAGGCATTGGAAAGTAGATTTTTCAAAATCTGAGATAACCTTCCTTTATCTGTTTCTATTACTTCAGGCACGTTAGGCTGAACAATAGTTTTGAAATCAAGCTTCTTCTCTGCAGCAATAGCTTTGAATAATCCTTTCATTTCATCTACAATCTCAGCCATCGGTACATCCCGGTATTCAACCTCCATTTTACCGGCTTCAATTTTAGACAAATCCAAAATCTCATCAATCAAGCCTAAGAGCCCCTGGCCGGAACTTTGAATGACACGGGCATATTCAATCTGGTCTGTGCTGAGATTTGTTTCATTGTTTTCAGAAAGCAACCTACTTAACAACAAAATAGAGTTAAGCGGTGTACGCAATTCATGCGACATGTTAGCGAGGAACTCTGATTTGTATTTCGTGCTTTGCTGTAGTTCTTCTGCTTTCCTTTGAATGTCTATATTTCTTTCCTCCAGCATTAAGGTACGTTCTTCCAACTCACCATTCGTTTGTTGCAATTCCTCCTGCTGTACTTTTAATTCTTCTTCCGAAGCCTGTAGTTTTTGGGACTGAGCTTCCAGTTCTGTATTTAAACTTTCTAATTCATTGTGCTGAGCTTGCAGTTCTTCTGTTTGGGCCTGCATCTCTTCGAAGAGCTCCTGCAACCTTTCATAACTTAACACTGAATTTATTCCGATACTGATTGCTTCCAGATTAATCTTTAACCATTCTAATTCTTTAGTGGATGGTTTTCTTAGCAACCCAATTTCTATGACACCAATGCTTTCATGATCATGAACAAGAGGCAATATAATGACTGCACCAACAGTGGCATCTACGATAGAAGAATTTACTTTTAAATAATTAACAGGCAAGTCTTCCAAAACTGTCATTTCTTTCCTCTTTAATACTTCTCCTATCAAACCGTCACTGACCTTAACAATTTTAGGTAAATTGGTACCCGCATAACTGCCTGTCAATACAAACTCCATATTTTTATTAACAATATAGACTGCGCCAATTTGTGCATTCATATATCTGGTGATGGATTGAATAAGATTTCCTGAAAGCTTTTTTATATCGCGTTCTCCTCTAATGGCATCACCTATAACAACAGTTCCCTCTTTTATCCAATCTTTGTATAGTAACTCATTAAAACTTGACTCTAAACTAATAGTCATTTTATTCAATGCCCTTGCCACTTTACCTAACTCGTCATCACCTTTGTCATCACTACGAATGGCGTAATCACCATCAGAAACCTTCTGTGTCATATTTTCGATCAAGGCGATTTTTCTGGCTGTGTCAATATACTTCTGTTCTTCTTTTAACTGTTCAGCTATACGTTGCTCCATATCCGCTTTAATTCTAATATAAGAAAGCACTGTTATCAAAATAGAAATCAATGCGGCTGCGATCACCAATATGGGAGTATAACTGATGTAGCGCACCTGTTCCGTAGAACGAATATCTAACAATCTTTTTTCTTCCGATTTGATTCGTTCCACAATAACACGCAGGTCATCCATGACTTTCTTACCTTTACGCATCTCATGGAGCCTGGCCGCTATGTCTTTTTCATCAAACCCTGAACGTTTTGTGCTAATTTCTATCGTTCTTTTCATTTGATTGAATTTTGCATCAATCAAAGTTTTGGCTTCCTCTAGATTTTTTTGCTGAACGGGATTGTCGATGGTTCTGTCTTTGACACTATGCCAAGCATTCATTACCTTTTCATAAGAGCCATTATAGGGTTGAAGAAAGACTGGATCTTGGGTCACTAAAAAACCTCGCTGGCCCGTCTCGGCATCTTTCATATAAGAAATGACCATTTCAGACTGACGCAATACCTCGTTAGTATGATTCACTAATTTAGAATTGTCAATCAAACCGTTAGTGCTATAAACAGAGGCAATCAAACTGATCAGTAAAAGTCCAATAGAAATGGAAAAAACGATCTGTAGTCTTTGAATAATAGAA
>JACMQM010000149.1 GCA_014376985.1 Cytophagaceae bacterium
GGTAAAATCACAGCAGCAGCCACTACCGGACCAGCCAGACAGCCTCTACCCGCTTCGTCGAGACCGGCTTCCACACTGTGTTGAAGGTAATAGGCTTTCAGCATAAATTTTATAGAGTTTCGATTCGGAATTTAACCTTCTTTGATGCAATTTGCAAAGAAAAAAGTGGAGAAACCGACTGAAAATCCCTGGATAACACTTGGTAGTAAGGAAATTTATAATAATCCATGGATTCAGATCCGTCAGGACGATATTATAAATCCTGCTGGCAATGCCGGAATCTATGGAGTCGTAAGTTTTAAAAACAAAGCCATTGGTATTATTCCTGTTGACGAAGAAGGCTACATTTATCTGGTGGGTCAGTACCGTTACACACTCAACGAGTATTCATGGGAAATACCGGAAGGCGGCGGACCAATGAACGAAGCGCCAATAGAGGCCGCTAAAAGAGAATTGAAAGAAGAAACAGGTTTTATCGCCGAGCATTGGGAGTTGTTGGGACGCATACATACCTCCAACTCCGTTACTGACGAAGAAGGTTTTCTCTACATGGCCACCGGACTTACGGCGGGAGAAAGTGAGCCGGAAGAAACAGAGGAATTGTCTGTTAAAAAAATTCATTTGAAAGAAGCCGTAGAATTAGTCATGACCGGATTCATTACCGACAGCATGAGTATGGCAACCATATTGATGGCCGCGAGGAAGTTGGGCTATTAAGAAATATCATTTATTTATGTTTAAAAAAATAACGATACAAATTTTCAGATTCTGGGTTTACACCTGCTTTCTGCTTTTCTTCCTGCTTCTGTTTCCTTTATTCGTTTTGTTCATCCAACGAGAATCCTGGAAAAAATACGGGCACATGATGAACAAAGTATGGGCACATGTTGTCTTCTGGACTTGTGGATTAAGAACAGACGTCCGTTACAAGTTTAAACCCAATCCCAAAGAGGCTTATGTGTATTGTGTCAATCACTCGTCGTACCTGGATATCCCCTCCTTGTGCTATTCATTGCCGGGTTATTTTGTATTGATTGGAAAATCCAGTCTGGCTAAGGTCCCTCTTTTTGGTTACATGTTTACCAATTTATATATTTCGGTAGATCGCAAAAGTCCCAAGAGCCGTTCCGATGCCATGAAAAAATCAATGGAAACCATTGATAAAGGATTAAGTCTCGCTGTATTTCCGGAAGGAACCATTCCAAGAGACGCACCACAAATGGCGGCCTTTAAAGACGGCGCGTTCCGAACAGCCATAGAAAAACAAGTACCGGTTGTTCCCGTAGCCATCATCAACAACTGGAAAATATTGCCGGACGACGGACAATTCATTCCTCGCTTGTACCCTATGATTACGGTGGTATGTGAACCTATTATCACCAAAGGTATGACTATGAATGATCTCAAACTTTTGCAACAAAAAACATACGACGCTTTACGCGACGAAATAAAACAGTTTTATCCTCAATTAATCCGTTAATATGAACATCGATCAGGAAACCATTCGCAAAATTGCACATTTGGCAAGACTGGAATTCAGTGAAGCTGAAGCAGCTGCTATCGGCAACGACTTCAACAAAATATTGTCATGGATGGATAAGCTCAACGAATTGGATACAGACCATGTAGAGCCTTTGATTCACATGAGTGAAGAAGTCAATGTATTGAGAGAAGACGAAGCCAAAGTAACGATCAGTCACGAGGAAGCGCTGTATAATGCGCCGAAGAAGGACTCGGATTATTTCCGTGTACCTAAGTTCCTAGGTTGAGAAATTTGAAATTTGAGATCTGAGATCTGAAATCTGAAATCTGAAATCAGATAAAACAATGACAAAATTCTGATTTCAGATCTCTGATTTCAGATTTCTTGCAATAATCCCATTAAGCTTAATTTTAACTTTACATGCAAGAAAACATATTTTTCTGGAAAGCCTGGGAGAAACCTTTCCGGGCATTTTATTTGGCGCTGTTGTCATTGCTCACTATCTGCATCTTGTTTGTAGGTGTGGCTTACTTCTTTGGGGATACCATTACCATCGGTTGGATCAAAGACGTGGAGATCGAAACGACTTCGGTAGTCACTGATACACAAACGATCGATTTTTTCAATTTCAACCTGGAGACTAACTCGTACATTACAAAAAGCTGGATCGATAACGGAAAAATTTCCTTATATCCTGGCGTAGGCTATGCTTATTTAATCACGATTGTATTAGCCATCCTTGTACTGATTACGGTATTCACTTTCCTTGATCTGATTTATTTCTTGATTGGTATTACAACCATCATTGTTTTCATTATCAGTTTAAATACAGAATTACTTTCTTTCCTGGGATGGCAGCATAGAGGACTTTCTGTATTTCTGATTGCAGCATACACCGGCGCAGCCTACTGGCTACACTCTTATTCTAAAAACATTAATTTTATCAAGCGGTTTACATTCTTCCTTGCCATCACCATTATTGTAGGCATCGGCGTTGGACTGTTTGCAGAAACTAAACTTCCTTTTTATCAGCTCACTCAATCCTCGTTATTATTTCCTTTTGCAGCGACTTTATTTTTCTTATTCCTGATCGGCTTTGAAAACATTCGCGCTTTCATTTACATCACTTCGTTATCTTCTCAGCAAGACGGCAAAAAAAGTTTATTGCACTTCAGTATTATCTCTTTGCTGTATATAGGAAATGCGTTATTACTCTGGAGTAAAAACAAATTCATTGATGACTCACACATTATTTTGATTCATCCATTGATCTTATTTCTATCTGCAGGCATCACCGGTATTTACGGATATAAAAAAAGAAGTGTGCTCTTCGCAGAGAGTTTTCAGTTTAAGCCTTACGGTGCATTCTTGTATTTGGCTTTATTCATCATCAGTACTGCTACCTTGGGTTATGGTTATTTTACCGCCAATGATGCCTTGTACAACAGTTTGGAATACTTCATCATTTATTCTCAATTGTGTTTCTCTATTGCCTTCTTGTTGTATGTTCTGATCAACTTCGCTGCTCCAATGGTGAAGAACATCAAGATTTACCATTACCTCTACCAGCCGAGTTACACGCCACTATTCATCGCTCAGGGATTAGGCATATTGGGAGTGGTAGGATTACTAAGCTACAACAGACATTACTCTTACGATCAATCGGTAGCCGCGCATTACAACCAATTAGGCGATTATTATATCTATGCCGGAGATACCACTATGGCGAATCAGTTCTATGAAGAAAGTACGGTATGGGATCTCGCCAATCAAAAAGCCAACTATACCATGGCTACTCTATCAGAGCAACAGGGAAACTATGAAAAAGCCTTTATACACTACAATGCTTGCTTAACGAGAAAACCTAATCCATATGCCATCATCGGTTTGAGCGGAGTTTACCAACACAGCAAACAATTGTTCCCTTCATTCTTCATGCTGAAAGACGGAGTGAAATTGTTTCCTTCTTCAGGACCATTGCAAAACAACCTTGGATTGACGTATTATCAATTGAACATTGCAGACTCCGCTTTATACTTCCTACAAAAAGCACATGAACGCGTTCCGGAGGAAGCATCGATCAACCTCTTATACCTTTGCATCAAATCTTCTCAATTGGAAAAAGGAGATTCCCTTCAAAAGACCATCGGCAACTATGAAGGCCCTGCTTTTCAAAACAATCTTTTTGCATTGAATACCGCATTGGGCAAACACGTGGAGTCACCCTTATTTCATTCGTATGCCGACAGTTTGTTGACACCAGAAGTATTCACTTATGTCTACAATTACACCATCAATCATCTGGATGCTCCGGATACAACCATTTCCAACCGTCTGGCGAATTGGATAAAACCTTTTGACAATGCCAGCTATACAGAAGACCTAACGGTAGCACGAAGTTTGAATCAATACTACGCACGCGAAGAAGCACGTACCGCACTGATTAATATCCATGAACTGGAATCTCAACATCCTACCACGGCTTATCATTCTACCTTATTGGCACACTGGTATGCCGCAAAACATCGCTTTGACCTGGCAGCGCTGTATTACTTAAAAGCCTTTAATAATCGTTCTGCACAAGCACAACTGTATTACATTTTATGTTTGTTGGAATCGAAACAATTTGACAAGGCAGCCTTGTATGCAGATGCCTGGTTGAGTTCGCCCGAAAAAGATAAACAAGAAGTTGCGAAGCTGATTAAAATCATCGCTTCTATAAAAGACATACCGACGGCTTTATCACAAAGTGAACTGGTCAAGTTGAGATTCATCCGTTGGAATGCTTATGGTTTCAGTTTAAATGAGCGATTGGAAGTAGCGAAAACAATTGCCTCTAAAGAAATTAAGGCGCAAGCTTATTTGAGTTTGATGGAAGAGTTACTCAGCAAACAACAAGCAACAGAAGCCTTAACACTTTGGAATGGTTTAGAAAAATCTGGTGAACTAACTACTGCAACCATCAACTGGGGGAATGAATTGTATTTAAAATTATTGGTTTCCCTACAGGACTGGAGTACACTCAAAGCAGAAAGTAAACGCTTACAGGAAAACAAACTTGCGTATTACAAAGGCATAGATGCTTTGGTGAATAAAGATTCAACAGCAGCGGCGAAGAATTTCATCAAAGCCCTATCAGCTGATCCGTTGGAAGAAGAGCTGGCAGCACGTGCCTTGCTGTTTTTAGGAGAACGTGATTTCTTAGCTTATTATGACCTTATCTTAGCGCAGCTTTTAGCATATCCGGAATCCGTGAAACTATCCGAAGTATATATGTTGTTGTGCATCAGCAATGGCATGGACTCTTATGCTGAAGGAGAATTGCAACGCATTGAACCTTTCTTGTCCGAAGAGAAATATAAGTATTGGAAATCAACCGTCAAAACC
>JACMQM010000150.1 GCA_014376985.1 Cytophagaceae bacterium
AAAAGAAAAGTAACAAAAGAAAAGGGAGCCACCAAAAGCAATGTGTGAAGACATTTTGGATCCTTATAGTTTACGTAGTTAATGAATGATAATGGCTTCACACATTCGCTCTTTTCCTGGACGCCAGCCGCACAAAAAAGATAATAGAAACAGAACGGAGAAACAATGGACGTACTATTTGCTATATCTATTTGTCCCCGCAAGGTCTTTCGCAGAGGACCTTGCGCGTTTCTTGAATGCAAAGAGTTGTTTTAAACTATTAAGTTCGTTTTTTATACCATCCTTTTACTTTTATTTTGCTCACCCAAAAGAAAAGTAACAAAAGAAAAGGGAGCCACCAAAAGCAATGTATGAAGACATATTGGCTTCTTGAAATTTGCGTAGTTAATTGATGAGAAGGTCTTCACACATTCGCTCTTTTCCTGGACGCCCACCGCACCATACTTTACTACTAAACGATTTGCGTTAGGGATTGAGCCATTGTTTGAGCTCTCTCGCCGCTAGGAAGATTCGATCATGATAGATGATTGATCGGCGGGAAGCGAGCGGCGAAAGCCCGGCCCGAAGGGAAACGCCCTCATTCATATAGGATAAACTCTTAACCATTCAGTTATCCACTTTCCTCTTCTCAATCCTCTATTTATTTTTATATTTACATCCAAATCAAACTTCTATGAACTACTGGCTTATTAAATCTGAACCTTTCAAATATTCCTTCGATCAGCTGTTGAAAGACAAGAAGACCTTTTGGGAAGGGGTGAGGAATTACCAGGCGAGGAACAACCTGAGGGCGATGAAAAAGGGCGATTTGCTATTGTTTTACCATAGCAATGAAGGTAAAGAAGTGGTTGGAATTGCTAAAGTCGCTGGGGAAGCCTATCAAGATCCGACCACGGACGATACCAATTGGGTTGTAGTGGATGTGGCGCCGGTCAAGAAACTGAAGAATCCGGTCACTCTTGCTATGGTAAAAGCGGACAAGCGCCTGGCTCAAATGGCATTGGTCACTTCCATGCGTTTATCGGTTCAGCCGGTAAAAAGAGAGGAATTTGATCTGATTCTGGAGCTGGCCGGAGAACAATAATTTCCCGCATTCTTTCATACTCCCGTGGAGTTTTCTATTTTTGTAAGATTTGATTAGGATTAAGCAATGTAGAGCCTGGTGTGAAAGCCTCATCCATATTCTAAAAAACGGATGATTTGAATGATTCAAATAACACTCATGGTCTAAAGAGTAATTTAGGTTAAAAGAACATGTCAAAGCGTTCCATTCTCGATAACGAACTTTTACAAATAACCCTCGACAGGCTGTGTCAGCAATTGATCGAGAATCACGATCAATTTGAAGAGTCCGTTATTCTGGCTATTCAGCCCCGCGGCGTCATTGTAGGCGAACGCATCAAATCCATTTTAGAAAAAAGCTTAAAAAAGAAAGTAGCTTTCGGGCATCTGGATGTGACTTTTCACCGGGATGATTTCCGACGCAAAGAAGCGCCTTTGAAAGCGAATGCTACGATAGTGCCGTTTATCATCGAAGACAAACGTGTGATCTTGGTAGACGATGTGTTGTACACCGGCCGTACCGTGCGTGCAGCGCTGGATGCGATGATTGCTTTCGGTCGTCCGAAAGATGTAGAATTGCTAGCTTTAGTGGATCGTAAATTTGGTCGGGACTTACCGATTGAAGCACAATATGTAGGTAAAGAAGTCATTTGCCTGGAGACTGAACACGTGCAAGTAGACTTGCATGAAGAGAACAAAGGCGAAGATAAAATTTGGTTAGTCACAAACAACGATAAGAAGTAAATGCAAAGTCAACTCAGCGTTAAGCATTTATTAGGAATAAAAGAACTCAAGAAAGAGGACATACAACTTATTTTTGAAACGGCGGATCAGTTCAAACTAGTCCTTAACCGTCCGATCAAAAAGGTCCCTTCTCTTCGTGATATTACCATTGCCAACGTATTTTTTGAAAACTCCACCCGTACGCGATTGTCGTTTGAATTGGCAGAAAAAAGATTGTCGGCCGATGTGGTCAATTTCTCTTCTTCTTCCAGTTCGGTAAAAAAAGGCGAGACCTTGCTGGATACGGTCAATAACATCCTGGCCATGAAAGTAGACATGGTGGTGCTGCGTCATTCCAGCGTTGGAGCAGCCCATTTTCTGGCGAGAAACGTAAATGCCAACATCATCAATGCCGGTGACGGAACCCACGAACATCCTACACAAGCCTTATTGGATGCCTTTTCCATTCGAGAAAAGTTAGGAGAAGTAGCAGGTAAAAAAGTCTGTATCTTCGGAGATATTCTGCATTCCCGTGTAGCTTTGTCCAACATTTTTGCCTTGCAAAAGCTAGGCGCTGAAGTCATGGTATGCGGTCCTAATACGCTCATACCTAAATACCTGGGTGAACTAGGCGTGAAGATAGAATACGATTTAAAAAAAGCCCTTCAATGGTGTGACGTCGCCAATGTGCTTCGTATACAACTGGAAAGACAAACCATCAAATATTTCCCTTCCTTAAGAGAGTATTCCTTGTACTATGGAATCAACAAAGAATTGTTGGATTCTCTGAATAAAGAAATTGTAATTATGCACCCCGGTCCGATCAACAGAGGGGTTGAATTGAGCAGTGACGTGGCCGATTCGCACCATTCCATTATCCTGGACCAGGTAGAAAATGGAGTGGCGGTGCGTATGGCGGTTCTTTATTTATTGGCCGGAAAACAGGGGCAATAAGAGAATTTACCTGAAAAATTTACTTTTTAACCACTTATTTAATATACTTGTTAAGGATGATTCCGTATATGAAGAATAGAACAAAATACCTGGTTATGCTGTCTCTGGCGGTATTTATTGTTATGGCTTCCTGCGCAGGTATGCGCGAGAAAAAGGCTGAAAAACACCAGCCTTTTGGACCGCATAAAAATAAAAAACCGCATCACGGGCATCCATAAGGATCATCATGTGATCATCCTTATTAATTATTATTCACCATTAAATCACCTTATATGAAATCGATCCTCGCTTTAACATTCGCTGTTTTGCTTTTTGCAGCTTCATGCACAGCTCCATCAGGACATAGAAGTCAATCATGGCATCCCTCTACTCCTAAGAAAGCGAAGCAAGGACACAACAGGTAGAAATAGATTCTGTTTTAAACAGTATAAATCCCAAGTTCTAAATCCCAAATTCCAAATAAAATTCAAAGACCAAATTTCAAAATTAATAACAATAGTTCATTTTGAATTTGATAATTGAAGCTTCATTGGAATTTGGGATTTGTTTTTTTGGATTTAAAGAAATAAAAAAAGATGCAAAAATTAATCATTGCGATAGACGGCTACTCGGCCTGTGGTAAAAGTACCACAGCAAAATTGCTTGCCTCTAAACTCGGGTATTTATACATAGATACGGGCGCGATGTATAGAGCGGCAACGCTTTATTTTTTACAGCACTATATCAACCTGACCGATCCTAAAGCGGTAGCCGGGGCATTGGAAAAAATACAAGTTACTTTCCTCTTCAACGAAAAGAAAAAAGAATCCGATACTTATCTGAATGGATTGAATGTAGAAGATGAAATTCGTACCATGAAAATTTCTGATCGGGTAAGCGATGTCAGTGCTTTGGTTGCCGTGAGAAAACACATGGTAGCATTACAACGCAAAATGGGTAAGAAGAAAGGGATCGTCATGGACGGTAGAGACATTGGTACAGCCGTGTTTCCGGAAGCTGAACTGAAGATCTTCATGACAGCCGACATCAACATCAGGGCTTACCGCCGTCAGCAAGAATTGCTGGGAAGAAAACAAGTAGTTGACCTAGATGACATCATACAAAATATTACAAAAAGAGATTTTCTTGACACGACGAGAGAAGAAGGTCCTCTCATGAAAGCAACAGATGCCACCATCATTGATACCTCTTACGTGACCATTGAAGAACAGGTAGATGCTATTATGAATATGACCGTCAGTAAAATGATTGAAATTACATTCCCTGTTGAGAACGTATAAAACAAGTTCGGTGTTTAATAAAAAGATCATTTAAAGAGAGCTGAGAACTGGAAAAAATCTGATTCAGTTCTTAGCTCTTAGTTTTCAGTTTTCAGTTTTCAATTATGTCCAAGGCGCTTCAAACTACGATTGATAAAAACTCCGGCTATTGCTTCGGTGTTGAGTTTGCTATACAAATGGCCGAAGATGAAATGGCTACGGGTGAACCGTTGTATTGCCTCGGAGACATTGTGCACAATGCCATGGAAGTGGAACGTCTGGCCAAAAAGGGTTTGATGATCATTGACCGCGCACAACTGGAAGAACTGTATGATTGTAAAGTGTTGATTCGTGCACACGGCGAGCCTCCTGAGACATATGCATTGGCTTTGAAGAATAATATAGAATTAGTAGATGCTTCTTGTCCTGTGGTCTTGAAACTGCAAAACAGAGTGAAGAATAGTTTCGATGAGGTAGAGTCCAAGGGAGGACAGATCATTATATACGGCCAGCAAGGTCATGCTGAGGTGATCGGATTGACGGGTCAAACCAATGAGAAAGCAATTGTAGTGACTACTGAAGAAGACCTGGATCACATTGATTTTTCCAAGCCGGTTTCTTTTTATAGTCAGACGACCAAAAGTACTAAAGGCTTTTATAAAATGAAGGGCCTGATTGAAGAACGCATTCAGGCACAAAAAGGAAGTGTAGAATCGTTTGATGCCAACGACTCCATTTGCCGTCAGGTATCCAATAGAGAACCGCAACTGCAAAAATTTTCTCAGCAGAACGAAGTCATTATTTTTGTCAGCGGAAAGAAAAGTTCCAATGGTAAAGCCTTGTATGGCGTATGCAAATTGGAGAATGACAGAAGTTATTTTGTCGAGAACGAGAAAGAGATAGAAAGTGAGTGGTTTAAAGCCGGAGATCGCGTAGGTATTTGCGGTGCTACGTCTACGCCCATGTGGCTCATGAAACAAGTAGAAGAATACATTAACTCATTGTAGGGATGGAAAATAAATTGTGGAAGAATGTATTGCGTTATTTTTTACAAGGTCTTATTGTCATCGCACCTTTTGCGATTACCCTATACATTATAGTTGCGCTGTTTCAATGGCTCGATAATGTTGTTCCTCGTTTATTTCAAGTTACCTTATATCCGGGGGTAGGTATTGTTATCGTTATATCCTTCATTTTGACATTGGGTTATATTGCTTCTAACTTCCTGACGAAATCTCTCCTTACTATTTTTGAAAGTTCTATCAAGAGAATTCCTTTAGTCAATCTATTGTATTCATCAACGAAAGATGTCATGGATGCGTTTGTAGGCGAGAAGAAAAAATTCGACCATCCGGTATTAGTGAAAGTGGATGCACAGTTGAATTTCTACCGCATTGGATTCATCACCAGAGAAGATCTCACAGACGTTGGTTTACCAGAAAACACAGCGGTATATTTTCCGCATTCTTATAATATATCCGGCAACTTGTTTTTTGTTCCAACAAAAGATATTCAGTACCTTAAGATTTCCAGCGCAGAAGCGATGAAGTTTGTGGTGTCGGGGGGAGTAGCAGGACTTCACAAATAATTAATAGAGGCGTAACATTTATCCTCTAATATTTTTTTAATGTTAACGAAATGGTCGCAATGTTAATTTAATGTTAACAACAATAAGGTGTCATAACATTACCTTAACAGTCTCGTAAAGTTAGTGTAATACCCCATGTGTAGTTTTACCCCTAACAAGGTAACACTCTTTTCACACATGTATAAAATACTCTTAAGCTTATTAGTATTCGTTCAAGTGGCAGCTTATGCCCAAACAGGAACGTTAAAAGGAATCGCCTCTGATTCTTCCAACGCAGAAGCACTTATTGGTGCGGTGGTATCTGTCGTAGAAAACAACGCTATTGGTGGTGTTACGGAAGTTGACGGATCATTCCTCATAGAGGGCATTCCTGCGGGAACGTATAATTTTAAAATTTCTTATCTGGGTTACAAAGACCGTATCATAGAAGGAGTGACGATTCAAACGGGTCAGACAACGGATATGGGTAGCTTAACGCTAGCCGCAGATAATGCGAACGATTTAGCGGAAGTCACTGTAATAGGTATAAAAGAAAAAGCATCAGAAGCCGCCGTTGTTCAAGAAATCAGAGAAGCTGATCAGGTGGTATCGGGTATTTCAAGCGAACAAATTTCTAAAGGCCAGGATCGTGATGCGGCACAGGTTGTACAGCGTATCCCTGGTGTATCCGTTGTCGATAATCGATTCATTATGATCCGCGGATTGAACGATCGTTACAATACCGTTTGGTTGAACGATGCTACAGCACCCAGTATGGAAACAGACCGCAAGGCCTTTTCATTTGATATGATTCCAAGTACGGTAATTGAAAGAATTTTAGTATTCAAAACACCTTCTCCGGAATTGCCTGGAGATTATGCCGGTGGACTGGTAAAAATATTTACTAAAACACCGACTAGAAAATTGTTCAACGTAGGTGTTGGTATAGGATACAGAGACGGTACTACTTTTTCTTCTTTCACAAAAGACAAAAGCCCTACAGATTTCTTAGGATTTGATAACGGACAAAGAGCTTTGCCATCTGGCTTGTCTTCTTTGTCGAATACTCCTCTTCCTGCTTCTGAAGCAGAAGGAAAAAAGTTTAAAAATAATAATTCCAGTCTTCAAAATAATAATGCTCCACTGGATTTGAGACTAGGAATGACCTATTCCAATACAATGGATATTAAAGGAAAGCAATTGGGATTGATGTCTGCTATTAATTATTCCAATACGAATACTACATTCTCCATTAAGAGAGAAGATTCAGATCAGTCTGGTGAACTTACCGGTATCAGAACAGAAAAGCAGTATACCAAAGAAGTACGTTTAGGTGCGATCGCTAATTTGAGTTTGGTGCTAAACCCAGGAAATAAAATAGAATTTAGAAATTATTTTATTCAGAATGGGGTCAACCAATTTGTAGATAGAAATTTAGCTGACGCCACCGGTTCGGTGGTTAAGAAGCAACAGATTTCGGGTTTCCGTTCCAGAACCATTTACAATACACAACTAGCCGGTAAGCATGAACGCAAGAATAGTTTCTTTGACTGGACATTGGGTTATACTATTTCCAAAAGAAATGAACCCGATCAAAGAAGAGCTATTTTTTCATACGATCAGTCAGAGCAAGTATTTAAAGTTCAAACGGCAACCAGTGGTAATGATATCAACAACGGTACCAGTAGATTCTTTCAAAAACTGAATGAGTCAACTGTCATGGGTTCCGGTAATTTTACTCAAAAGTTCAAATTGTTCAATGAGAAAGTTGATTTGGATTTGAATCTTGGTACATACATTGAAGCACGTTCCAGACAATTTAATGCTAGAGTATTCGGGTACTCGGTGAGCAGCGTAGCTGTGGGTTCTTCTAATTTTCAAAATAATATTCTTTATCAAGGGGTCAATACAGTTTTCGATCCTTCAAACGTGTCTTATGCCAATGGATTTACGGTAACGGAAGATGTCAACCTGATGTATAAATACAATGCAACCAATCAACTGGCAGCCTTTTATGCATCGGTTAATTTGAAGTGGAAAAAAATTAAAATATTAACTGGTGTGCGTTATGAAAACAACGTGCAGTACATCGCTTCAGGAAGTGGTAATGATCCGTTGAATACTACAGCGACTACCAATTATTTTTTGCCATCTATTAACCTGAGCTATGAAATTACGGACAGACAATTGATTCGTTTTGCTTATGGTAAGTCTTTGAACAGACCGGAGTTCAGAGAGAAAGCGCCTTTCTTATTCTATGACTTTAACTTCTTAGCCGCTACAATTGGTAATACCAATTTGAAAGTGGCTTCCATACAGAATTATGATTTAAGGTATGAGTTCTACCCAACACCAGAAGAAATGATCAGTGTGGCTTTGTTCTATAAAGACTTTACCGATGCCATTGAAACTGTAGCGGCCAATACGGCGCAACTTCAGTACTCCTACGCGAATGCACCGAAGGCTTATGTAACGGGTATAGAAATTGATATCAAGAAGAATTTAGGTTTCATTACAGAGCGCGCTAAGAACTTCTCACTCTTATTCAATACTTCGCTTATTAAAAGTCAAGTTACGTTACCTCAGAGCATCAATAATGACTACTGGAGTACAGAGCGTCCTTTGCAAGGCCAGTCTCCATATGTAATCAATGCGGGTTT
>JACMQM010000151.1 GCA_014376985.1 Cytophagaceae bacterium
AGTCACTAAATTTTGTTCTGTTCCCCATAATTTATCTTCCAATACTACCGATTCAAATGTATCAAATCCTGTAATTTCCACATCAATGTTTTATGTACCGGAGACGGCAGCAATCAATTTGACAGGTATCGTATAGTTAGCCGCACCAGATAAACTATTGATGCTGTAATTGATATTCGATAATATCGTGTAAAGATTTGGCGTTTTTCCTGTATTGGTTAATTTATACGCATCTAAATGCGAATCGAAATCAATGGTAGCAAGTTCATTGAAGCGAATCACGGTCTCTTCACTGTTCTCTATTTAAAGGAAATGTTAGTATATTTAAAAAACAGCAGCTTGATGTTCCGGATTTTATTTATTTTTCTTCTATTCAATACATCCATTGCGTCTGTGAAAGCGCAAAAAACAGCTGTATTGGATGACTCCCTTCAAGAATTTGTTTTTTCAGAAGATTACCTGGAGATCTTGGAAGACAAAGGAGGTAAACTTACGATCAAAGATGTATCAAGCTCAACTTACCAAAATAAGTTTGTATTAAACAAAAGCAGTTACCCTTATAATGAACACATTGAATCCACCTACTGGATTAAGTTTAAATTAAAGAACAACTCTAAGTCAGGAAAAAATTTTCTGTTGGAATCTTATGCGCCACATACCAATGATTTTAAATTATACATTCAGAAAGGAAATGATTATGATGTAAAGGTTTCTGGTTTGGATCTATATTTTTACAACAGAGAATATGTCAATAAAAATCTCATACTAGATCTTCCATTAGATACCAATAGTATCCATACTTTTTACGTCAGAGTCCTTTCAGAAAATCACAGCAGTTTTGATTTCAGAATTAAACAACAAACTTATTTTTTCTTTTATTCTGTTAATGAATATTATTTCCTGGGCATGTTCTATGGGATCATGGTTATTATGGCCATCTATAACCTCTTAATGTTTTTTGCGCTTTGGGAAAAAGTATACATCTATTATGTTCTGTATGTCATTTGTGGCATGCTTACAACATTAGCGGACGATGGACTTGGCTATCAATATGTATGGATACATTTCCCTCATATCAACTCCTACATGGGATCTCATATCGCACCTTCTTTGTTGCTTCTTACTTTTGTTTTTTACTCCAGAGAATTTTTGCAATTGAAATACACGTTGCCGTTTTATGATAAGCTAATCCTATCCACAACTGCTGTATACTTTATCTATTATGCGTTAAAGCTTACTGTGCTCCCAATCTACTTGCATTCGTACTTCGTTTATATTCTTCCTTTTATCACGATATACATTGCCGCATGGAAATGTTTTCTAAATGGTCAGAAGCCTGCCAGATTTTTCATTATCGGTTTTACGTTTGTCTTGATCAGCATTGTCATCATCAAACTAAGATCTGACGGTTCTATAAATGGCAATTTGTTTACGGTATATAGTTTAAACTATGGTTTAGTATTAGAAGTGCTTGTACTGTCTTTTGCGATGGCAGAACGTTTTAGATTTGCAAAGAAAGAAAAAGAAAAAGCACTTACACAAAGAAACCATGAACAGTTTCGCGCCTTAAGCCAATTCCGAATCAACGAAGAGCTTAAAGATAAAGTAAATCAGGAGATTGAAACAAAAATAGCAGAAAGAACCATAGAGCTCAACGATAAAAATGTAGAATTGGAGCAGGCCAATAGCAAGCTGAAAGAAATGACCGATATCGCTAACCAGATGAGTATAAAATTGGATATCGATAACTGGAATTTACGTAAAAAAGTGAATGAGTCCCTTCAGGCAAGGATGAGAGGGCAAGAAGTATCGGATGAAGAATTCAGGAAAATTTTCCCCGATGAAAATGCTTGCTTGAAATATTTGCATGAACTAAAATGGAACGATTCTTTTAGCTGTTACAAATGCAAGAATAAAGAGGGTGTAGATGATCTTAATGTTTTTGGCAAAAAATGCGTTCGGTGCAATTACTATGAATCTGAAATGGCACATACGTTATTTCACGGAATCAAATTCCCTCTCAATAAAGCTTTTTATATCGCTTACTTATCCGTTCACAAAAAAGACAAATTAACACTCGATGAGTTATCTGAACTTGTAGGACTTCGACGAAACACCTGCTGGAAGTTTAGACAGAAAATCGCTTTTGCCATTGACAATTACAAAGTAAAAACGAAAGTGAATATCATCAGTAGTTGGGAAGATCTCATTTTTATAGTTGAAGCTTAGCCCATCACCTTACAACAACTTTACACCAAACCAACTATTTAGTCGACTAAAGCATAAATAACAGATAGAAGTCAATTACACTTCGTTAAATAAATCGCACGGTGTAAATTCTTAAAAGCTAGTCAATAAGCTGTATTCTGCATTTTTTAACCAAATAATTCATTGTTTTTTTAAATTTTATATTAGCGGGATAAATTAATCAAATATCTACATAAAATATTAGTAGTCAATAAATAACAAAACACTCAAGTGCTATATTCCTTATCATTGGACTCATTTTTTAGTGTTATAATAGGTGTAATTCTTAACCATTATACAGTTAGCACTACCCTACCTCCGTATATCCATTCGGAACATTCAAAAAAAAATATTACACGTGAATTAACCAATTTAATCGAAACCTGCCCCCAAAACGAAATATTGAAGGAACAGCTAGTGAACTGAATTAAAAAAAAGGATTGTACTTCATTACGGCAAGTAACAATAACTCCATTCTGACACAAAAATTAATTACCAATTAAATCATTCCTATTTATTCAACTGACACACTCATAGATAACCTTCATCAAATGGAAAAATTCTTACTTAAAATTTCTGTGCTATTCATACTCTTATGCATGTTATTCTTTTGTCAACATGCAAAAGCAACGACCTTTTTGGTGTCAAATAATGCGGCGACCGGTGCTGGATCTTTTGATGCGGCCATTACGTCTTGCAATGCGAGCCCGGGCACAGCTCCACACATCATCAACTTTACCGCGGCTGCAGATGGTTTAGTTATTCCATCCATTACAGGAACTCCTCTTACTTGTCCTAATGTTACCATTGATGGCACGACCATGCCTACCTATACATGTGGTAATCCAAGAGTAATGCTCACCTGCAATGCTTTTAATGGATGGCAATTAACAGGATCTGGTTGTGTAATAAAAGGTATCCGAATAAATGGGGGGATACAATTAAACGGCACCGGAGGACATCGAGTGTTGAGTTGCTTATTCAATATAGATTTTTCAGGAGCGGCTATGGCTACAGTGGCCAAAGCATGTGTTAGAACAAACGTAGCGGGAACCATCAATAATATCATAGGAGGATTAACCAGTTGCGAAAAAAACGTGATGGCCTCTATGGGTGCTTTTGGAATTATCTTCGACAACAGTGGCAATGGCAATCAGGTTTTAGGAAACTATGTAGGAACAAACATCACGGGGCTTGCTGCCTTAGGAACTGGCTTCACTACGAAAGCCATGGACATAGAAGCAGGAAGCAATCATATCTTTGATGGCAACACGATTGGCAATGTAGTCAGTGCCTCGTCAGGATATGGATTAATGGTTAATGGAGGTACGGGACATCAGATTAGAAACAACAACTTCGGTGCAAATGTCAATCGACTGTTTGTTGCCAGTCTGGCATTTGGAACAACGACTTCGGGTACAAATGTTATTTATTTCAATGGAAGCAATTCCGTGCTTACCAATAATGTCATCGGTAATTCTCCTTTCATTACAAGTGCAGGTATTACAGGTAATCTGATTACGGTAGAAGGTGCTGCTAATGTGCAGTTGTTAAATAATTAAATCGGTTGCGATATTGCTTTCAATAGCGCCGGCTCTTCCTGGGCTGGCATCTATTATTATTCCAGTGCTGCCAGTGGAACCATCACAGGTAATTACATCGGAAACAATGGCATCACCTCGACACAACGATCTCATGGGATCGCTATATTCAGTTGTTCAGGTACATTTACGATTAGCAATAATTACATCGGTGTTACACCCGCCGGCGGAAACATGGGAAATGGAGATGCTGGCATAGAACTAAACGTCAATGCTGCTGGATCAATTTTTAACATGACAGGAAACTATATTGGATTTAATAAAGCCATGAGGGCTTTAAGCCCCGGTTCACTTAGCTCAGAGAGCGGAGCCATTAGAATCATCAATGGACAAACGGTCAACATATCCAACAATTACATTGGCACATTAAACGGAGGACGCGCCAACTGTGGAAACGCGCAAATGGGTATTGGCATTGAAGGAACTACTGTTACAGGCATTACGATCAATAACAATACCATTGCTTACAATGGAAGAAATGCCATCCAAACTTATGGCAATGGTTCTGACAAAGTAATGATCAGTCAAAATTGCATATTCTGTAATGCCAATGAAGGTATTGAATTAACAAATGGAACCATTGGAACGCCAACAGCAGGCATTGGCAATAACTCTTACGGCAGATCCTTTGCCACGGTGGATGGAGTAAAGAATACCGTTCAACTGTCTACCGGTTTTGCTGCCTGGCAATGTGATTTTTCTGGTGCCACCTGGATACTCAGAGGATATGCACCAGCCAATGATGTAGTCGAAATATTTCAAATTCACCATTGTGGATGTGATGGTACAAATCAAACCACCACTGTAAGCAAAGCCAATGGAACACAAGGCTTGGATTATGTAGCCACCGTAACTGCCGACGCACAGGGAAGATGGACCTATAGCCTTCCTCAGAATACGGTAAAAAATGGCTTTACCGTCACAAGTACTAACACCGCTGCCAAAAGGACTTCTGAATTTTCTCCTTGTGTATCCGTCACCACCACCTGCTTGCCTCCTACCAGCGTAATCATTTCAGGAAGCACGTCCATCACGCCATGCGTTGCGGATCCCATCACACTATCCGGAACCGCTACTTTAGTCAGGACATCGTGCTATAACAATATCTATTACACCTGGCTTAAAAACGGCCTGGTAATCTACGGACCTTCTTTAACTTATCTCGATTACTCTGTAGTAAGCGCTGCAGATCCTGCAGATGATGGACTTTATACGTTGCGAGTAGAAGATGGGAATGCAGGAACAGCAACGTGTTACCTGGCCGCTTCTCCCGGCACTACAGTTGATGTCATTAACTGTGGAATGAAAATATCACTTCTTACTTTCAGAGGAACTCCTTTTCAGGAATACAATCAGCTCAATTGGGTCGTGGAAGCAGATGAACCACAAACCGTAGAGTTACAAAGCAGCACGGATGGGAAATCTTTTTCGACGATCAGTAGTTCATATAGCTTATCTTCTGTAAACGAAGAAGTGAAAGATTACACCAGAAATCCCATTACTTATTATAGACTCAAAATAACGTCTGCCGAAGGAGATGAATCTTTCAGCAAAATAATCGTACTGAATAAAAATTCGAATCTCAATATTAATGTCATCAACACGAAGGCTGAAGATTACCTGGAATTACAAATTATTTCAAACAGTGATCAAATGATTCATTACATCATTTACGATACACGCGGTATTGTCATGCTAGAGTCCAGCTTGCAAGTGAATGCTGGGGTAACGAACTCAAGTATATTCGTGGGCAATTTAAACAGTGCGATATACCTTATTAAGTTCAGTCCCTCTAATTACAATGACATTGAAACGAAAAAGTTTATGCACTAAATTCATCTCGTATAAGAAGAACGACATTAAAACTTAAAATTGAAGAAAAAAATTGTCCGACAGTGTAAGAAATGGGCCGTCTAAAAGCTGTTCATCAAGACATCAAAGCGATTAAATTCGATATGAAAAATCGTATTCTGCAAATACATCACGTCTGCAACAATGAAAGGATTGTAAACTGCCTGGAATCATTGTCGTTAAATATTTCCATCCTTTCTATCAATAAATTATCTAGGTCATAGTTTACTGTTCAATTATATTTTTTCATAAAAAGCCTTTGAAGAATCCTTCAAAGGCTTTTTATTTGATCGAACAACTCGCCACTCCTATGAAAAACATCGTCATCCTCTCAGGTGCCGGCATCAGCGCCGAAAGTGGAATAAAAACGTTTAGAGATTCCGGTGGTTTGTGGGAAGGTTATGAGGTCACGGAAGTAGCGACTCCTGAAGGATTCCGAAGAAATCCTGAATTGGTGCTGGAATTTTATAACATGCGACGTAAGCAGGCATTGGACGCTCAACCCAATGCAGGGCATCTGGCGCTGGTGGAATTGGAAAAACAATACCACGTAAGCATCGTCACACAAAACGTCGACAACCTGCATGAAATGGCTGGCTCTTCTCATATCCTTCACTTGCACGGTGAACTCTTTAAATCCCGCAGTACACGAAGACCATCGCTGGTTTATGAGATGAGCGGTTGGGAATTGAAAATGGGCGATACCTGTGAACTCGGTTCTCAATTGCGTCCGCACATCGTTTGGTTTGGTGAAGCTGTACCCGCCATGGACGAAGCCATAGAGCTGGTGCGCAAAGCTGATGTCCTGATCATCGTAGGTACTTCTATGCAGGTGTATCCTGCGGCAGGACTTATCGATTATGCACCTGCCGGCATTCCAGTATATGTGGTGGATCCGAATTTACCGGCTGTTTCCGGGAGACCAAATCTGTATTTAATTGCGGAACCCGCTTCGACGGGATTGGCTAAAGTGACAAAGGAACTCCTGAATAGTAGTAAGTTGTAAGTGATAAGTGGTAAGTAAAATGAGGAATTATCGCTTTTTACTTACCCGAAAGCTCTAAAAAGGCTTATTTCAATCTACTTACCGCTTACAACTTACCACTTACCACTTTTTTTCTGTAAATTGAGCTAAAGTTCCACGGCTAGGAGAACTCTCCCATCTTGCTACTTACACTTTATCAAAAAAAAACACTACGACTAACCTATGAGCAAATCGCAAGAAACGTGGAACAAAAAAGAAACTGAGAAGAAAAAACAGCAGAAGAAAAAAGAGAAAGAGCAGAAGAAGCAGGAACGTAAAGACAATCCAAAATCTTCTAACATCGAAGACATGATGGCTTACGTAGACGAATACGGTAACATCACTGCCACTCCTCCTGATCCTAAGAGAAAGAAAATTGAAATCAACGAAGCGGATATATCTATCGGTGTAGCGCGCCAGGTAGCGGTGGAGCAAGACGTCGTGCGTAAAGGTACTGTAACGTTCTTCAACGAAAGCAAAGGATACGGTTTCATCAAAGACAGCGAAACGCAAGAGAGTATCTTCGTTCACGTTAACGGTCTGGAAGAAGCCATCAAAGAAAACAACAAAGTGACGTTTGAAACCGAAAGCAGTCCAAAAGGATTGAACGCGATCAAAGTAAAACTTTCTAAATAATCACCATTCTTTTATTCATCATCGTCGGCATTTTTTGCAGGTGTTTACCTGTAGGCCGCGACAGCTGATGAATGCACTCTCCTTTTGTTCATGGATAAATAGCTTACTCACAACGTGGTTTTGTTGAGGAAGAAGATTATATTAATGTATTGTTTGAATTTATATATATGCGCTACATAGCGTGTATATAATTGTTATGTGTGATTTTAACAAACTGACCGGCAACCGAAACTGCAATGAAATATAAACTCACAAAAGGCGACGAAATTGAAGGTCATTTGGACATATTTATCTCCCATAATGAAGACGAAGATGATGGAGAAATAAGAAAGTGGAACGAAATTTTGATACACGGAGATCCAGAAGGACTAAAATCACTTGCAAAACTACTTTTAAAAATTGCTGAACTAGATCAAGAAAAAGTCAATGACAGATACTTGCGAATTGGAGCAAGGGAACATTATCATTTAAGACCTAATATGGAATTGTCGAAAAGCTCTATCGAAGTAATTGTTGGACGACTTGACTCTAAGGGAACTGGAGAATTTTACAATAGATATGTTCCAAAAGAAATCTCCAACGATTAAGTAGATAGTTTACGACCATGCTACCTAAAGAAAAACCACACATAACAGCACCTTGCCGTCATGCGGGTTTTGAAGCAGTTGGATGCGGTGATCATTAAAATAAATTCAGAGCGGTTAGATTGCTTGCGGCATTTAAGTCCCGCACATCGTCAAGCTGCTATCCGTTAGCAGTAATACGAATACAAAACAACAACTTACATTTATAAATATGAAAATACTATATCTAAATAACTTTAGAGGATTTGAACAAACATATATCCCATTCAAGCAAGTCAATTTCTTTGTTGGTGAAAACAGTTCTGGGAAATCTTCGATCTTATCTCTACTAAAATTAATGTCATCACCTCAGTTTTGGAATAACGATGACTTTAATATTTCAGATATAGAATTAGGTTTTTTTAACGAGCTAGTAAGTAATACTTTGATTGGGAAAAAGTCTTTTCAAATTG
>JACMQM010000152.1 GCA_014376985.1 Cytophagaceae bacterium
AAATCTTCGCATTGCGAGATGGCTTCGTGCAGATCAAACCCTCTTACCGAGCGTGCAGAACCTGTAGCCAGTCCGTGACTTTCTGTTAAGATAATAGTTGGTCTGTAATATTTTTCAATACATCGGGAAGCCACAATGCCGATCACTCCTTTGTGCCAATCTTCTTTAAATAAAACAGTTGTTCTAGCTGCCGACTGTACTTCCGCATCAATCATAGCCAATGCTTCTTCTGTAATGCGAGAATCGAAATCTTTGCGGCTGCTGTTGAGATCGTCTATTTGACTCGCACGATCTGTAACTAATGATTCATCTGCTTCCAATAAAAGTTCCAGGGCTCCAAACGCATGGTCAATTCTGCCTGCGGCATTGATACGAGGAGCCAGGCCAAATACCACATTGGAAATATTAAGGTCTTTTTTAAATCCAGCAACTTTAATCAAAGCACGGATACCAGCGCGTTCAGAAACATTCAGTTGTTTCAATCCGTGATAAGCCAACACACGATTCTCACCGGTGATCGGCACGATATCCGCAGCAATGCTGATGACTACCAGATCCATAAAAGGGATCAGTTCTTCAAAGGGTCTGGCTGTTTTTTGGCAAAATGCTGTCAGTAGTTTAAAACCTACACCGCAACCGGATAATTCTTTATAAGGATATTCGCAGTCGCTGCGCTTGGCATCTAATATGGCATAAGCCGGAGGCAAAACTTTCTCATCTGGTTTATGGTGATCACAGACAATGAAGTCCATGCCTAATTCATTGCATAAAGTAATGGCTGCAAATGATTTGATGCCGCAATCCAAACTGATGATCAGGTCTACTCCTTTTTCCTTTGCCCAATGCATACCGACCAAAGAAACACCATAACCTTCTTTGTAGCGATCAGGAATATAATATTCTAAATGAGGATAGAAGGTCGACAGAAACGAATACACCAGAGCCACGGATGTGGTGCCGTCTACATCGTAATCTCCATAGATCATGATGCGTTCTTCGTTTTCTATCGCACCCATTAAACGTGCTACCGCGCGATCCATGTCCTTCATCAGGAAAGGATCGTGCAGGTCGTTTAAGGACGGTCGAAAGAATTTTTTTGCCGCATCAAACGTGCATATACCTCTGCGAAAAAGCAATTGCGCCAAAGGCAAAGAAATATTTAATTCCTTGGCCAATGCTTCTGATTTCTCCAGGTCCACATCAACAGGTTCTATCCAACGCGGATATTTTGAGGCAACTTCCATGATGGTACTCATCGGTTATTTCTGCTCCTCGTCGGGAGCGTCTAAAAATAAATTACCGGCTTCCAGGTGTTCAATCTCTTGTATGGCACTACCGGCAATGCCGCGCAATGAACCATAGATACTGGCGGAATTTTGGATGACTTTGTCCATCTGTTTTTCCCGCTCGCTCCAGATTTTATGGAAAGCTCTTTTCTCTTTCTCTAAAGAGTCTTTCATGGTCACAAACGTTTCCACGATGGAACGCATTTGTTGCACAAATTCATTGCCGGTCAAATAACCGTAAAGCAATTGCATTTTATCTCCTTTGTTTGTTTCTGCTACTTTCGAATTAAAGACACCCAAAATAATTTCTCTCAATAAAGCCGCTACACCTTGTACTTCGCGAAAGGTACAAATCCATACACCGTCTCTGAAGCCGAATATATTCATGTCTTTCGGATAAGATTCTGTTACAATCACGGCGAAGTCCGCACGCTCGGCGCGCATGTCCACTTTCAATTTCTCGATCCAGCCGTCACTGAAGGATTTGGTGCGCTTGCTTTCATAAATGATTTTACCGCATTCTTTTCCATACTGGTTTTTCACCACCTGCACCACGTCTGCTCCTCTTATGCCTTTTGCCACTTCACGGATTTCATCGAAACGAAAAACTGTACCCAATAACTCTTCCAGCACCAATTCCTGTGCTTCCCCCTGCAATTGCATGGAGCCTTGTTCCATCTTGCGCTGCATCTCACGGATCTGAGTACGCAGTTGTTCCATTTGCACTTCTTTCTCTCTATTCGTCATCTGCACTTGTTCTTCCGCACGCTTTCTCGCTGCTTCTTCGATTTCCAGTTTTTCCTGTACCATCTTCTGTTGCATCTCCAGTTTCATGTTCAGTTCCTGATCTTTCAACTGCCTTTCCTTCTGCTCCAGTTCAAATTGTTTTTCTCTGAACTTAATATTTTCTTGTCGCTTCGCTTCCAATTCCGCGGTGAGCGAATTCATTTGCTTTTCATAATCCGCTTGAAGCTGTTGCTTCACAGAAGCTTCCTGCTTGGCGCGGTCTGCGTCCAGTACTTTTTTATATTCTGTTTCCTGCTTTAGTTTTGCCTCTTGAATTTCAAGGTCTCTCTTGCGGTTGTTTTCATCCGTGAGAATTTTGAACTTCTGATTGAATTCAGATTTCAATTTCAATTCAATATCCGTGGCCAAAGCCTGCTCCGCATTGAATTCCGTTTTGCATTTCGGGCAAGTAATTTTTGTAATCGCGCTCATAAGCTTGTGTTATTATGGCAAAAAGAAATTCCTTGAATGGGTGTCAGGTCTTTTCGACCTGACACTGATGGTTAATGCTGAGAGTCATTATACAACAAACGCCAGTCAAGATACGTTGCATAGTTGATTGTCGTTGATATTCCAACCGTGTCAGGTCGAAAGACCTGACACCCAGAGAAAGAATATTTGAGTATGAAGTATAGAGCGCAAGTATGAAGCAATATTCTCCATATTCTTCAATACTGATCTAAAACAAGAAAAGCAGTACTAGACTGCTTTTCTTGTAAAGGCTAATTCGGTAGAAATTATAAGGTTCCTTCCAAGGCATCTTTGATCGGCACTCTGTTACCGTCTTTGTATGCCACGATCCAGGCATCTTTCACGCCCATCTCTCTCAAATATTTTTTGAAGTTGTCTGCTTCCCAGTATTCAACGAACTCTCCCAACGTGTACTTTTTAGCACCGTCCGCATCAACATCTCCGCTGAAGTTTTTGTTGTTGTTGAAGTATTTCGTCAAATCTTTATTGCGGAATGCACCGATTTGAACTTTGTAAATTACACCAGGCTTCGCAGTGCTGGCAGTAACAGAATTTGTTTTCTTACCCGCTTTAGCTAAAACTGCAGCAGCAGGAGCCGCAGACCTTAACGAATCCAATTGTGCTCTCAATTTTACAATCTCTTCGTCTTTTGCCGCTTGAGAACTCGTGCATTGGTTGAGGTTGGAAGAAGCTTCCTGTGCTTGAAGAGAAAGTGATTCCTTTTCTTCAATGAGGTGCTTGTAGTCCAGCGGCTTCAAATTTTTCATTTTTTTAGCCCATTCTTTTTCTTCTGCCTTTTCTTCTTTAGTCAGCTTCTGAGCAAAAGAAACACTCAGGCTTAAGCTCATTGCAAGGAATAGAAATACAACTTTTCTCATGTGTATTGTTGGTTTATCGTTTAAAAATTAATTTTTCTCTATGCTACCGATCATTTTCTTTGGATCCACCCACTGTGTAAATTGCTCGTCAGTCAGCAACTCCAGATCAATCGCTGCTTTACGCAGGCTTGATCCTTCTTTGTGTGCCTTCTTAGCAATCTTCGCTGCATTTTCGTAACCGATGTGTGTGTTCAAAGCCGTAACCAACATCAATGAATTTTCTAAGTTGTCGCTGATGTTTTTCAAATTAGGCTCGATACCTACTGCACAGTTCTTATTAAATGAATCACAAGCATCGCCGATCAAACGACCAGCCATCAACAAGTTGAAAATGATTACAGGTTTGAATACGTTCAATTCAAAATGTCCTTGCATCGCACCGATTGTGATGGCAGCATCGTTACCGATCACCTGTGCGCATGACATAGTCAATGCTTCGCATTGTGTAGGATTCACTTTACCTGGCATGATAGAAGAACCCGGTTCGTTTTCCGGAATGTTCAATTCTCCGATTCCGCAACGAGGCCCTGATGCCAACCAACGCACGTCGTTCGCGATTTTCATCAGGCTTATCGCCAATTGCTTAAAGGCTCCTGAAGTTTCCACGCAAGCATCATGAGAAGCCAAGGCTTCAAATTTATTTTCTGCCGAACGGAAAGGTAAGCCTGTCAATGCAGCTATTTTCTTCGCTACCAGGTCGGCATATCCTTTCGGCGTATTGATTCCTGTTCCTACCGCTGTGCCACCCAAAGCCAATTCCGCCAAGTGATCCAGTGTATTGTTCAATGCCTTCATGCCATGATCCAGTTGAGATACATAACCTGAGAATTCCTGACCCAAAGTCAAGGGTGTAGCATCCATCAAATGAGTACGGCCTATTTTTACAATGTCTTTGAATGCTGACGCTTTAGCGTCCAATGTATCTCTCAATACTTTCACGCCTGGCAAAGTAGTTTCCACGATCAGTTTGTATGCCGCAATGTGCATGGCTGTCGGGAAGGTATCGTTAGAAGACTGTGATTGGTTCACGTCGTCGTTCGGATGAATGCTTTTCTTTTCGTCACTCAGTTTACCACCTAGCAAAACATGCGCTCGGTTGGCCACTACTTCGTTGACGTTCATATTGGACTGCGTACCGGAGCCGGTTTGCCAAACTACCAATGGAAATTGGTCGCTCAGTTTATCCGCCAGAATTTCGTCGCATACTGTACCGATAATATCTTGTTTGTCTTTAGGCAATACACCCAAATCATGATTGGCCTGAGCTGCTGCTTTCTTCAAAATAGCGAAAGCCTTGATCACTTCTTCCGGCATGTGTTGACCGCCGATCGTGAAATTGTCTTTAGAACGCTGGGTCTGAGCGCCCCAGTACTTGTCTGCCGGCACATTAACCGGACCCATGGTGTCTTTTTCGACTCTAAAACTCATAACAATATTCGTAGTAACAATATAGATAAATATACCAATAACAATATTACAAAATTAAATTAAATAGTGGTTAGTCGTTAGTGGTTAGTCGTTAGTTTTATTTTGTTTTGAACTTTGGTTAAAAGTGGCTTTGGAAGGGACGGATTTGTGCAGGAATTCTACAGGTTTAAGCCTTTAGGATCTAAGCTAGGCTGCTGCTAATGGCGATCTTTTTTAGGGCGTTTCCCTGCGGGCCGGGCTTTCCGCTCCAAGTCCGCCCTACCCGCAAACCTACCCTTAGCGGGCTTTCCACTTCAATCCCTAACGCGGAAACAAACCGTCCCTGCAGGTCTCCTGAAAGGAACCCTGCGTCTTGAAACCTTTAAGGATTGTATTAGCATAGACTCAAGTAGCCTTTTGGATGGTTTTACTGTCAAAAAAGTCTAATGCGGCATCAACCATGAAAATATTTTTTGTACTTCAAGAAGAAGTTTTTTCAAAATTGTATTACCAAATTTCATTTGCACTATCACCTAAGGAAGAACTCGATTTTAGGCTATTGACAGCACAAGTAATAAGCACTTACTTAGTATCCATTAAGGCGCATTAAACTATTTTCTTATGAAAAATAACGCACCTTTGATTAAAATAGGATCATATAACAAAGATCTGTTTATCAATTTAAATGTATCTGAGTCTGGAGATATTATTTCACAGAACAAACAGGTAGTGAAGCCTGCTAAGAAAAGTCATTTTGCCAGAATTTTGGAGAGTCTCAGGAAGCTTTTGTCCTCTTTTATTGTATGCTTTGGATTCTAGTTATTATTGGAGTCAGATCATTGGTCTGACTCCAATATATAAGTTACCGTTTCAAGAATATTTTTACGAGTCTAACGACTAACCACTATCTTTGTCTATGGCCAAAACAAAATCAACCTTCTTCTGTCAAAGTTGTGGGGCGCAATCTGCTAAGTGGATCGGACGCTGTCCTTCTTGTGGAGAGTGGAATACCTATGTAGAAGAACTGATCGTAAAAGATGATAAAAAAAGCGGCTGGAAAAGTTCGTCTTTACAAATTGCCTCCAAGCCCAAAACATTTAAC
>JACMQM010000002.1 GCA_014376985.1 Cytophagaceae bacterium
CCTGCAAAAAACAGATTAAAGCACGCTGCAGATAAAAAATTCAGTTGCATGGTTGATTTGTAATCTGCCCTCAATTCATTCTGCCACGAATCTTTCATCCAACTTAAAAAATAAACAACCGTTGGAGAAGTCAACACAATAAACAACAACGCAACAAACCACACATTATACTCCATGAAATAAAAAATAAATAAAGAAGAAGCAATGGCGAATATACTCATTGTCCAAATAAATGTTCCTTTAATTCCCAGCAACAAACTGAATGTGCGATCTCCTCTCTTCGCATCTTCTCCATGCTGGTATATTTGTGTCATAGGATAAGAGCCCAATAACATGAGCGAACAAATAACACCGGCATATAAATTTTGCTTAGAAAAAATGGAAGGTGAATAACCATACTGCGCAACAACTACCATAAAATAAGTCCAGAAACCCTGGAAAAAAGAAACGATCAGCAAACCCAATACGGCATACTTTTTAAATCGAATCATAGGATGGCTATAAGCTTTTGAAGCAAGTCCAATGATGAATACCATAACAGCAAAATAAGGATTGACTAAGTACCCCAATGCAACAGCCAACACATCAAAAATTAACGAAACGATATACAATTCTTTATCGACCGGAGGAGGGTTTTCAATGCCTCCTATACTTCCTTCGTCCTTATCAAAATAACTGTTGAAAGCATTGCTTGCGCCGTTGTGAAAAAGATGAACGGCAATAAATGCCCCACTTATTTTCCACCATGTAATGTCTGCCAACTGACTGATTGCAAAAACAAAAAAAGGCATGAGAAAAAAAGAAAATGGAATTCTTAAATGGATGAGCGTAGCTTTTTTTACCATTTGTTCTATCTTTAGGTATGTCAAGTTATATTAATTCTATTGGCATAGCAAATCCCTCGTACCCACATCAACAGAAAGACATTCTTTCTTTTATGCTCGATGACGGCGCTGCTATCGAACAACAAAAAAAATTACGTGCTGCTTTTCGTGCTTCAGGTGTAGAAACGAGATACTCTATATTACCCGATTTTGGAACTTCAAAAAACGATGCAACTTTCCTACAGGATATTCCTCTTGTGGAAGAACGCATGCAAGTTTACAAAAAAGAAGCTTTGTCACTCGCACTTCAGGCTATTGAAAATTGTTTTGCACAATCCAATGGCATTCAAAAACAATCCATCACACATCTGATCACTGTGAGTTGCACCGGCATGTATGCTCCGGGCTTAGACATCGATATTATTACTCAATTAGATTTACCAAGAACTGTAGCCAGAGCTTGCTTAAACTTTATGGGTTGCAATGCAGCCATCAATGCCTTGCGCATGGCAGACGCGATTGCCTGTTCACAAGATAACGCGCAGGTATTAATAATTTGTGTCGAACTTTGCACTTTACACTATCAGCCTTCTACGTCTGATGACAGCGTATTGTCAAATACCTTATTTTCCGACGGAGCAGCAGCTGTTCTCATCAATAATAAAAGCGCTAATAATCTTTTCGGGATCAAGCAATTTCACGCCGCGCTTTGGAAAGAAGGTAACACAGACATGTGTTGGGATATTACTTCGAAAGGTTTCGAAATGATTTTATCTTCTTACGTTCCGGATTTGTTGAATAACGGCATGCAGGAATTGTTAAAAGACAGTCCGTTCGACATTTGTGCATCGGACCATTTAGCCATACATCCCGGAGGAAAAAAAATACTGGATACGCTTTTAAAAACGTTAAATAAAACTACAGAAGATTTAACAGACTCTTATGCCGTATTAAAAAACTACGGCAACATGTCTTCACCAACCATTCTATTTGTACTGTATACGATGCTGCAAAATGCGACAGTGAAGGCCAAAGAAAAAGTGAGCGTAATGTCTTTTGGTCCAGGGTTGACGATTGAGGCGATGCTTTTGGAACGTAGTTAACTTTCTATTCAAGCTGTCTTGCCCATAAATCCCCTGAAGGGGGCTTTAGTTTGTGATAAAAACAAAAGCTCATCGCATAAAATATGCGATGAGCTTTTTGGTAAGTAAATAGTAAGTACCCTTCAGAGGATTTAGGGGCGAGTAGGTTAGTTCCCCAACTCCTTCACCGCCAGCCACGCCATCAGCGCAGAGCCCGTCTGTAAAGCTGCTTCATCAATATCAAATGTTGACGTATGTACACCGGATGTAATTCCTCTTGCATCATTACGTACACCTAATCTATAAAAACAAGCATCGAGTTCTTGTGTGTAATAAGCAAAGTCCTCGGCAGCCATCCACAAATCAAGATCGATGACATTTTCGGCTCCTAACAATTCTATGGCTTCCGCCTTCATACGTTGAGTCAATGCCGGATCATTTTTCAAAAATGGATAACCATTCAAGATCGTAAACTCGCAGCTTCCGCCCATTCCGTCTGCAATGGCTTCCGCCATTTTCTTCATTTTAATGTGTGCTTCTTTTCTCCATGCCTCATTCAAGGTGCGGAATGTTCCTTCAATTTTCACTTCTTCTGGAATGACATTCGTTGCTCCTTTACCCATGATATTGCCAAACGACAACACACAAGGAATGCGGGGGTCGCAATTTCTGCTGACGATTTGTTGTAAGGCGATAATGATATGAGAAGCAATTAAAATCGGATCGATATTTTTATCCGGCATGGCTGCATGACCACCTTTGCCTTTTACAGTCACATAGATTTCATCTGCACTCGCCATGTACATGCCTTCTCTGAAACCTACTTTACCGGCAGGAATCATCGTCATGACGTGTTGACCTAAGATGTTAGCAGGCCTTGGATTTTGCAATACACCGGCTTTGATCATCAATGACGCTCCACCGGGGATTTTTTCTTCTCCTGGTTGAAAAATTAATTTGACAGTCCCTTCAAATTCATTTTTGAGCGTACTTAATATTCTGGAAGTACCCAACAAAGAAGCCGTATGTGCATCGTGCCCGCAAGCGTGCATGACACCGTTATTTTGTGACTTATAGGTCACTTCATTTTTCTCTTCAATCGGCAAAGCGTCCATGTCTGCACGCAAAGCAATCACTTTCTTCGAAGGGCTTTTCCCTTCAATGATTCCCACTACACCAGTATCTGCTACACCGCGCTGAACCTTTACACCAAAGCTCTCTAACTGATCAGCAACAAACTTAGCAGTTTGCACTTCTTCAAAAGAAAGTTCTGGATGAGCATGCAAATGTCTTCTGTAAGAAACCACATCAGCGGCATACTCTGTAGCGAGCATTTTGATTTTTTCTTTTAGGCTCATGCTTACTTAATTTCTATCTGATCAGGAATGATCACTGCATTAGGGAAAAATCTAACCAAATCAGAAAACACATAGTTAGCACTTATCCGATCTTCAAAATTTCCTACCTTCACGCGAAATGCCGGTTGCTTGTATTGCGTGTATACTTCATACTCCCTGCTCCATTCGTATACTTCTTTACGTACATCTGCAGACTCTATGCTGCTGTTGCCGGAGTATACCATAATACGATAACCAGGAGCACTGTGGTATCTTCTATTAGAAACCGCGATAGAATCCATGATGGGATTAATATGACCATTGATCTGCTTGTCGAAGGTAATCCCTGAAAGATTAACCGTTGCAGGGTTCTCTTTCTTTACTTCAGTAGCCGCTTTCGGTTTGTATACATACTTACTCAAATCCTCCTCAACTTTTTTAGGCGTAGAACTACTCGTTACTTTACGGCCTCCTTTACAAGAAGCCAATAAAAACAACGCCATCATTCCGATGATTAAATAAGATTGTATACGCATGAGTTTAGCCTTCTAATAATACGCAACGGTTGTTAGCAATATCTTCTTCTACAGTTTTATACTTGACATCCTTGCGAACACTTCCATCAGGATACTGCACAGATACGCGGTCATTTCTACCGGCGATCTTAGCTGATTTAATCGGCATAATTTTCTGTTCTTCCTGCGGAGCTTTTTGCTGCCTGTTATTTTGAGCTAAAGCACCTAGCATGGATTCTACTTCTGCTTTGTTCTCGGTGTATTGTTTTTTCGCCGGTTGCTCTCTCTTAGCTTCCTTTACCTGAGGTTGATCTTGCTGGACCATTACATCGGCTCTAAATAAGAAAGACAACGTCTCTTCGTTTACTTTCGCGATGAATGTTTTGAATAATTGAAACGCTTCGAATTTATAAACCAACAATGGATCTTTTTGTTCATAACCGGCATTTTGTACCGACTGTTTCAAATCGTCCATTTCTCGTAAGTGTTCGATCCATAAGGTGTCGATCACTGCCAGTGTAATAGATTTCTCAAGCGACTTTTGTAACTCAGAAGATTTCTCAGCCACCAGTTTATCCAACTTCGCCAATACATTGATCTGACGTTTACCATCAGAGAATGGAATGATGATGTTTTCAATGGTAGCCCCTCTGTTCACATACAAATCTTTGAACATTGGATAATGATGTTCCATGAAGCGCTCAAGGCGTTCTCTGTAGTGCTTCAACAACTCCTGATAGATCTTCGCAGATAGATCAGCTGCTTTGTAAGAACCGAAAGCCAGTTCATCTACCGTACTGTCCAATCCAAATGTTTTGATCAATTGCAATTTAAAATTGTCGTAACCTCCTTTGCCATGATTTGCGTTGACGACTTCATCGCATACATCATAGATCATGTTGAGCACATCCAATTGTAGACGCTCGCCTTCCAAAGCATTTTTTCTTCTCTTATAAATTACTTCACGCTGAGAGTTCATGACGTTGTCATATTCTAACAAACGCTTACGTACTCCGAAGTTGTTTTCTTCTACACGCTTCTGTGCTCGTTCGATAGAGTTCGTGATCATGGAATGTTGAATTACTTCTCCTTCATCCAAGCCCATTCTGTCCATCAACTTCACGATACGCTCTGATCCGAACAAACGCATCAAATTGTCTTCAAGAGACACGAAGAATTGTGAAGTACCCGGATCACCCTGACGACCTGAACGACCTCTCAGCTGTCTGTCGACACGACGAGATTCATGACGTTCTGTACCGACGATAGCTAAACCTCCCGCTGCTTTAGATTCCGCTGTTAATTTAATATCCGTACCACGACCTGCCATGTTCGTAGCGATTGTTACAGTGCCAGACTTACCAGCTTCCGCTACGATGTCCGCTTCTCTTGCGTGTAACTTCGCATTCAATACCTGATGATTGACATTGCGCATTTTCAGCATACGACTTAGCAATTCAGAAATCTCTACCGAAGTCGTACCCACCAATACCGGTCTGCCTTTTTGTGTCAACTCCACAATCTCTTCAGCCACCGCATTGTATTTTTCACGCGTTGTTTTGTATACTTTATCCTGTTCGTCTTTTCTGGATGCCGGTCTGTTAGTTGGAACAACTACAACATCCAGTTTGTAGATTTCCATAAACTCGCCTGCTTCTGTTTCCGCAGTACCCGTCATACCGGATAGTTTATGGTACATTCTAAAATAGTTTTGCAACGTTACGGTCGCATACGTTTGAGAAGCATCTTCAACTTTTACATTTTCTTTTGCTTCTAATGCTTGATGCAATCCGTCTGAATAACGACGGCCTTCCATCACACGACCTGTTTGTTCGTCTACAATTTTAACTTTATTCTCAACGATGATATAGTCTGTATCTTTTTCAAACAAAGCATACGCTTTCAACAATTGATTCAAAGAGTGCACTCTTTCACTCTTTAAACTGAAGTCATCGATCAATATTTCTTTTCTTTCTAAACGAACTTCTTCAGAAAGACTTTTGTCTTTTTCAATCGCACTCAATCCAACAGAAAGATCCGGAAGGATAAACAAATTAGGATCTTCGCCTTCACCGGTGATGAAGTCAATTCCTTTGTCTGTTAACTCAACGTTGTTGTGTTTTTCATCGATGGTAAAATACAGCGTAGCATCAGCCTCAGGCATACGCTTGCTGTTCTCCTGCATGTATTCGTTTTCTGTTTTGTGCAATACAGCACGAATACCCGTTTCACTCAAATATTTAATCAATGCTTTATGCTTAGGGAAACCACGGTAAGCTCGGAACAAAGACAAACCACCTTCTTTCTCATTGCCTTCAGCAATTTTTTTCTTCGCTTCTACCAGGTAAGCATTCACCATTTTCTTTTGTTCTTCCACCACTCTAAAAATACGTGGTTTCAAATCATAGAATTCATGTTTATCGCCTTTCGGCACAGGA
>JACMQM010000153.1 GCA_014376985.1 Cytophagaceae bacterium
ATTAAACAGATAGGTAGTGATTTTGTTTTTGCTTTCTTTAAGGGAGAGGGAAGAAGAGATGACTATGCCAATGACTGCCAAGAAGGAAAGAATGAATCCTGCGTCTGCCAGGTAATAAGGATTATACAACAACATCAGACAGGCCGTAGCCATAAGGCTATTGGTGTTTTGGTTATCTCGCTGAACTAATTTAGCTAAGAGCACCAATGTAATCATAATGGCTGCTCTGGATGCGGAAGCCTGTAAACCCGTAATAAAAATATAGAACCAAATCAAAAGCAGTATAATCAGGTTGAATGCAATACCATTTTGCCGGATGCGTAGCAACATCGCTATAAAACAAATGCTTTGATAAATCAGTACTACATGCATGCCCGATACAGCCAACACGTGAATTGTTCCACTGATGGTGAATAACTGCTTGTCTTTTTCTTCTAGATCAGTACGTTTTCCAACCAATAAACCGGTCACTAAAGCATAGGCCTTTTTGTGTTTTATTTTCTGGATCAATAAAGCTTCGAGTTTTTGTCGGGATTTGATGGCGTAATACTTTGGAGAGAAAATAAAGCCAGACGAGTCTGTGAATGTGACGGGTTTTGCTTTTACATATAAGGTATAATGGATGTTTTGATAAGCAAGGAATCGCGCATAGTTAAAGTCGTAAGGGGTTTCTGCGATCAAAGGTTTTCTGAGATTTCCTTTCAGTAATACCATGTCTTTGAAAATGATGGACGAGCTTGTATCTGGTAAGGTTACTTTTACCAATGTTCTGCAGGGTGCCCATTGACGGTCTTGTTTTAGTTGTTTGACATTCAGTATGAAATTAAGATTTTTGTTTTTTACTTCTGGCTCGCTTATGACTTCACCATATAATGCTGTCTTATAATTGTCCTGTAATTGAACGGACTGAATTTGATTGCGTTCATCGTAAGTTATAAACCGAATAATACCCAAGCATACAAACAATGGAAGTATGAAAAAGCCTTTTGTATTTACACGCTTTTTATAATGATACAATAAAATCAAGAGAGCGAGACAAGTCACAACCGATGCAGCACCTAAAAGCCATTGGTAACAAGCGGATGTAATTGTAAAATCAGGTAGTTCCGTAAAGGTGTAGGCCAATGCATTTCCTCCAATAAAAGCAAAACCAACCTGAACGAAAGGATATTTTGTCCAGAAAAAGTAATTCATAAATTCAGACTATAGATATATTTAAAAAATAGTAATGTTTTAGGAACAAGCGTCTACGCTTGTTCCTAAAACAACTCGCTGGTGCAAGCATCTTATTTTGGTGTCAGGTCTTCAGACCTGACACTGATGGTTAAAGCACTAAGCTTAAAAGTACACTAAAATATATCTAAATAGTGAGTGGTTTTTAATTGAGAAGAGTGTTCACCTAAATAGTAATAAGATGCGCTAGAAAACAAGTATTTTTCTGGCGTAGAAGACAAATTCCATTTTTCTTGTAATGGATTGTGATGAATATAAGCGAGCTTAACTTCCAGATGAGACTTGTCTCTAATGTATACATCATCAAAACGATCCATCCATATTTTAGGAGAAATGTTTTTATTTAATCGCTTCTTTATTTCTACGGAGGTAAACTTTTTAAAGTCTCTCATAAAAGCAGACAAATGATTGGTCTTTGTGAAATGAAGAATTAAATGGATGTGATTAGGCATTATTACATAAGCTAGGATTTTTGTGTGAAACTTTTCTGAAACAAATTGAAGGGTGTTTTCAATTATGCTAAAAGTATTACTTTGTTGGATAAAAGGCATCCAATTATAGCATGTAGTGGTTACAAAGAAAGAGAAATGCTCTTCGTATTGGTGACGGTTTCTTAATCCCATAAAAAATATATTTTAAAATAATGAAAAGTTCATTTGTTATACCATCCGTGTCAGGTCTGAAGACCTGACACCAAAAATCTCAAAACTTATCTCTGGCTCGAGCGAGACGCTCTACGTTGTTATAGGAACAAGCGTGGACGCTTGCACCAGCCCGGGTATTACATCGGTCTCTATATTTGTAGTTTCTGCCCATAAAAAAATAGTTTAAAAAGTATAAAAAAATCTGTTGTGTTATTCAGTTAAAAATAAAAAATTATTTCAATACCAACATTCGCCACGTCGAAACATTGTTGTCTCCCGTAATGACTTTTATGATATACAATCCGTCGGCCCAGACTTTGACATCTATGATTTCGTTGTATACTGTTGCTTCTATATTCTCATGATCAAATATTTTTTTGCCTAAGCGATCAAAAATCAATACATGTACTTTCGTTGGATCCTGAAAAGTCATCGCTAAGGCAACGACATCTTTTGACGGATTAGGATAGACATGTAATTCGGAGGGTTGAGAAGATACAACAGAAATATAATTGGTTTTCGTTTTACCGTCAGATAGAGCAGGAGAGTTGGAAGAAGTGGTCAGACTTACGGTTTTAAAACCGGTTGTACTGTACGATACCATATGAGGACCTTTGCCTATTGCAGAGGATGGAACAGCGTCTGTGCCGAATTCCCAGGCATAGTTGTCGATTACTCCAGTGGAGTGATCTGTAAATGTAATGACTTCGTTTTCAATTATACCAGATGTTTTTGACGCAAAGAAATCTGTTTCAGGAGGAGATATATTCACGAGCACGTAACTGTTTTTGGTTACGGCATCATTTCCATAAGTTCCGGTTGCAGTAAGCGTAACGTTTTTATAACCACTGGTTGTGTAGGTTACGGTATGAGGGCCTATGCCGATGGCTGTGGCTGGAGAAGCTCCACTACCAAAATCCCAGCTGTAAGTATTGATGTTACCTGTAGATTCATCGGTAAAAATAGTTGTTTCTGAAATTTTTACCGTTGTCTTAGAGGCACTGAAAGCCACATGAGGAATATAACAGGTATTGCAGCAACCCAGTGAACTCTGTATTGCAATCCTACGGGGACTCACAGCCATTGCACTTTGCATGCGAGATTTCTGATCAGCGGTAAATAAGTTCATACAGGCATCATCAGAATAATCCATGTAATTTTGGATCATGCGTGTGTTGCTGCATTGAACAGGCGCGTTACAAGTAGGCTTACCTGCATAGAAGTCATCGCTGCAAGGAGGAATGTCTGCACAGAAATCATCTCCGGTGCAATCGGAAGCATCGCCCCATATGTGAATCAGATCCAGCCAGTGGCCTATTTCATGAGTAGTGGTACGTCCAAGATTGTATTTTGTACTGGTTGTAACATTTCTGCCAAAGGTAGAATAGTCGATTACCACACCGTCTGTTGCGGCAGGACCTTGGTTATCTGAAATGTCACTTGGAAATTGAGCATACCCTAATACCCCGGCCGCCAGGTCGCAGACCCAGATGTTGAGGTATTGATCGCTTGGCCAATAGGATAAACCTTTCAGGTAAACTTCATCATTGAAATCATAGGCATTAAACGAAGGTTTCGAATCATACACTCTGCGTATGCCATTGGTG
>JACMQM010000154.1 GCA_014376985.1 Cytophagaceae bacterium
AATCGTGTCTCGCCGAATGGCAAATTTACCTAAATATTTGATATCGTATAAGATATTATTCTCATTCCATTCTCCGCCTTCAAACCGATGGCTGGTATTGCTGCCATTTGCACTGTAGATGTAGCATTTTCCTATTTCAGTACCTTTATCCTCAGGACAATAACGGACATTAATTTTCCCGAAAACAGGGGTTGCCGTAGAGCTTATTTCAAAAGTTTCATGGTTCTGGGCAATGACATCTATTTTGGCTTGTAAATAGAGCGTATCAAAGAGAGTGGTATCAGCAAAAGAAAGGGTTAGGGTTTTGTATCCCACTGTAATATCTTTGCCCGGCGGAATCGCCGAAACGAAATTAAAGTTTTCTTTATAATTGACAGCTGCAATAGAATCCGGCAGTCCTTTTCTCAGGTCATACAAGTACACATTGTTTGACAACATGCGGTAAGCAGGATTAATCTCCTGCTTTTTACCTTTCATGAACAACGAAGCTTTTTCATTAGGCAGAGCCGGACAAGCAACAATCAATGTATTCTCATCTACTTTAGATCCTACAGCAAGAGCAGAAGTGGAGACATAGTCTTTCTTCGGTTCCACACCTTTAATACTACACTTCAATACACTTTTGTTTCCAAAGGCATCGTAGACTCTCACTTCAATTTGTTTGGTTTCTCCGGGACTAATACTCAGTCTGCCTCTGTTCTTGATTTTCTTGTAAGTAGAAAGCCTATTACCATCTGCTACATATAAACGCTCCAATCGCTGATGCTTGCTCACGAAGTGTGCATAGTCGATGTGTACGTTGATGTATTTGCTTTCGTCAAAGGAGAAACTCTCCACGTTGTGGTAAAAGATTTCTTCTCCGTTTACAAACAGTTCTATGCAGTTGACGCCGTACAGATTTGATGTTTCATTCATCTTATCGGTCACTTTAATTTCCAAACCGATGTTGCCGGAAGCTTCGATCACACCAGGGATTTGATAGCTGCCATCCGGTTTCTTTGTAGCGAGCCATTCTTTTAATGCATACTCTTGTTCTACACGTGAGTTGATTTCTAAAGGTCTTGCCGCAATTTTTTGAATGATGGGAGGAAGGTTGTCTTTGATCTCTGAAAAACCAAACAAAAGAGGATTCAATACATTTTCTAAGGAATCACGGATCTCAAAATGCAAATGTGGTCCTCCCGAACTGCCTGAGTTTCCTGACTTACCGATGATATCCCCTTTTTTAACTTGGATTAAATCTTTTGCTACGTATTCATCTAATTCAAATGCCTGACTTTTGTATTGAAAGTCGAGTACGTAGCTTTTGATGACAGGAGAAAAACTATCTAAGTGCGCATATACTGTCACCAGACCATTGGGATGAGTGATGTAAATCGTATTACCATACCCATAAGAAGAAACGCGGACCCTGGAAAGGTAGCCGTCTTGTGCCGCATAGACTGGCAAGCCTATCGCGAATCCTGTTTTTACATCGATACCTGCATGAAAGTGATTCGGTCTGAGTTCTCCCATATTAGCCGACAGAAAATTCTTTTGGCCAGGATTAAGCGGGAACATAAAATACCCTTTTACTATCTGCTGCGCAAAGGATAGCTGGGAAAGCAGTAGGGATAGAATGATGAATCCTTTAAGGAAGTGAGAGTTTTGTTTTATCAATGGAGGCATTACTTGATTTCGAAGTTGAGCATTTCTTTATCTTCCAGGTAAGCGATCAATCGGTCTCCGATTTTAACAGGTCCAACACCGCTAGGTGTGCCGGTGAAAATCACATCTCCTTTTCTTAGTGTAAAGAAAGTAGAAATGTAGCTGATGATGCCGTCTATGCCAAAGATCATATCTTTAGAGGATCCTTGTTGTACGATGCTGTCGTTTAACTTTAAAGAAAAAGAAAGGTGGTGGATATTTTTAATTTCGTCCAGTGGAATGAATTCAGAAATAGGTGCAGATCCATTGAATCCTTTGGCAATGTCCCAGGGAAGGCCTTGCTTCTTCAATTCGTCCTGCAAATCGCGCGCTGTGAAGTCTATGCCAATGGCTACCGCGTCATAATATTTAGACGCGAATTTCTCTTCAATGCTTTTGCCTTCCTTGCTGATCCGGATTACCAATTCTACTTCGTGATGAATGTCTTTGGTAAAAGAAGGATAATAGAAGGGTGCATTGTTCCTCAATATCGCTGTGTCCGGTTTTGTAAATACAACGGGAGCTGAGGGTTTTTGATTCTTGAGTTCGCTAATATGGTCCTGGTAGTTTCTTCCTACCGCAAATATTCTCATGAAGGAAATGCTTATTTGTTCTTCAGTTGTTCTAATTTAATGGCAGTCAATTTTTTCTTGGTATCGATCGGGAAATCTCCTTTCATCATCCAGTCATAATACGAAGGATCTTTTTTGAAGACGTCGCTGACTAATATTCCTTTGTATTTTCCAAAATTGAACACCACTTGTAATTGATCATTGAAAGCCATTCTTCCCGCGAGATCGACCAGATTGCCGGCAGATAAATCGTGAAGGCTTTGAATGTCATTTTTTACCGGAATGTGATCGTTCCCTTTCTTATCTTTGATCGATAAATTATCATACTTAGCTACCTGCGCTTTTAATACTTCATAAGTCGCTAAGGTGTCTGCTTCTGCACTGTGTGCATTGTCGAGGTTTTTATTGCAATAGAATTTGTAGGCTGCAGACAGCGTACGTGGTTCCATCATGTGAAAGATTTTCTGCGCATCTACCATTCTTCTGCCGTGCAAATCGAAATCAATATCAGCACGATTAAATTCTTCCTGCAATACCGGTACATCAAATTTTAGAATATTGAATCCTGCAAGGTCGCATCCCTTTAAGAAATTATTGAATACATGCGCCAGGTCTTTAAAGGTTGGCTTATCTAAAATATCTTTTTCATAGATGCCGTGAATCAAGCTAGACTCCAATGGAATAAGCATCATTGGATTGATACGTTCTGTTTTGATTTCTACTTCGTTATTTCCCGGCAATACTTTTACAATGGAAATTTCAAGTATACGATCTGAAGTGACGTTGATACCGGTTGTTTCAAGATCAAAAAAAGCCAATGGCTTGTGCAAGTTTAAAAGCATAGGAGAGGGGAGATCGAATATGGAAAGTTGGTGTTTCACTAAACGTTTTGAGCCGTGATGGATAGCGCTAAATTTCTAATATCCATTCCCTGAAAATGTCCGGAAGACATCAACAACAGATTGGTATTGGTCCAGCTTTGTGACAAAAGGAATTTTTCCAGTTCTTCCGGTTTAGTGAACACCAGAAGTTTAGGATTGTCAAATGCTTTTTTGATGTCCGCCTCTGTGATAGGTTCTAGTTTTTTCTGTGCAATTGTATCCGGAGAATAAAATACAATTGGTAGATCTGGTGCATCAAAGGTTTCTCTGTATTGATCCAAAAAGGCTTTATTCAAACTGCTGAAAGTATGCAATTCCAAGACAGCAATAAGCTTCGATTTAGGATATTGATTTTTAACAGCAGAAGCAGTGGCTACCAATTTGGAAGGAGCATGCGCGAAATCTCTGAAGATGGTAGACCCTTCGCCTTTTTTGATCACTTCTAATCTCTTAGATGCACCGCTGAAGGAAGGAATCGCTTCGTAAAACATTTCGTCTGTGATTCCCAACTTCGTCACAATGGTTTTTGCGGCATTCAGGTTCAGCATATTGTGCTTGCCAAAAACAGATACTTTTACTTTGCCGTTATCGGTAATCAGGAAAGTTTTACCGTCTTTAACTTCATTTTTATGTTCGTTGTATTCGATGCAGGTAATGTCATCGCGTTCTTTTCTACCAATGATACTGGCCAAATCATCACTTTCCGGATAAATCAAAATTCCGGCTTTAGGCGTAGAATCTGCGAAAGCATCAAATTGCTGAACGTATTCATCGAATGTCGGGAATACGTTGATATGGTCCCATGCTACACCACTGATCAAGCCGATATGGTGGTGGTAATGCAAGAACTTTGGTCTTGGATCAATTGGAGAAGACAAATACTCATCGCCCTCCAAAATGATAACAGGCGCATCCTGCGTTATTTTTACCGGGTTATCAAATCCTTCAATTTGAGCACCTACCATGTAGTCGAAATTCTTTTTGTGGTATTTCATGACGTGCAAAATCATCGATGTGATGGTGGTTTTGCCATGAGAACCTGCTACAACTACACGTTGTTTGTCTAATGATTGCTGGTAGATAAATTCAGGATAAGAATAAATCATTACTCCTATTTCTTTCGCTTTCAATAATTCAGGATTGTCTTTGCGTGCATGCATGCCCAGAACAATACAATCTAAGTCCTGCGTGATTTTTTCCGGAAACCAACCATTGGTGGATGGAAGAATGCCTTCATTTTTCAATCTTGTCAATGAAGGTTCAAAAATTTCGTCGTCGGAGCCTGTAACGATATAACCTGATCTTTTTAGTGCAATGGCTAAGCTGTGCATTGCGCTACCGCCAATGGCAATAAAATGAACCTTTAATGCCGAATCTTTCATTATTTAGGGTTGGTTTGAATTCAACAAAAATAAAAGAAAATCAGGCAGGAACAAACTTTAAGGCTTCTCGTGTGGATAGATATATGGGTAGTTTTCCACTAAAACAGAGCTTTGGGTTAATGTCTAATGATTTGAGGAGTTGTAGATTGCGTTAGGGATTGAGCCATTGTTTGAGCTCTCCCGCCATGCATAGCATTTAATAATATCTTTATAAGATAGATTGGCGGGAAGCGAGTGGCGAACGCCCGCCCGAAGGGAACGCCCATATCATCTTCTAGCTGTAGAAAACTAGCTGTTAAAATATATTCTTTCGGCTATGAATTGTTGTTGTCTATACTGATCGGATGACAACTATTATCAATAAATAAGTAGATACTTTTGATGAAATCAGGGCGTTCCCTGCGGGCCGGACTTTCACCACTCGCTTTTTTCTTTGAATCAGTCCTCAAGCATAATCAATCTAGAAAATCAAATAAAAAGAGCTCAGACAATGGCTCAATCCCTAACGCAATCATTATCTTAAATTCCTCCTTTTTTATCAGATACCATTGTGGGTATCTTGTGTACTACTGCGTATCTTTGTTTTAACGAGCTACCCTCAAAAACGACTAAGTTTGTAAAATGGATTTAGGAAAACCCAAACCCCGTATTGTAGGTTCAAAGATCAATCAGATCTATCAGGACAAAGCCATTGCCGGTAAGTTGCCTCCTCAGGCTTTAGAGCTGGAGGAAGCAGTATTGGGTGCTTTGCTATTGGAGAGAGAGGCTTTGACAACGGTCATTGAAATTCTTAGACCGGAAAGTTTTTATAAAGATTCTCACCAGCTTATCTATAAGTCTGTTATACAACTTTATGACAAATCAGAACCTGTTGATTTGTTGACAGTCACCAATCAACTTAGAGAAAACGGTGAATTGGAAATTGTGGGTGGAGCATACTACGTTACGCAATTGACTACTAAAGTCAACTCCGCTGTCAACGTAGAATTTCACGCCAGGATTGTGGCTGAGCAGTCTATTAAAAGAGATTTGATTCAAATTGCAACAGAGATACAAACGCAAGCTTACGACGACACTACCGACGTCTTCGATCTGCTAAACTTAGCGGAAAGCAGACTGTATGGAGTTTCGGAAGCAAACATCCGAAAGAACTACGAAGACATGCGTTCTTTGATGGCTCAAGCTTTGAAAGAATTGCAGGCCAAGAAAGACCACGATGCTACATTGACAGGCGTGCCTAGTGGATTTACCAGCTTAGACCGCGTTACGGCAGGTTGGCAGAAAAGTGACTTGGTGATTCTTGCTGCACGACCAGGTATGGGTAAGACGGCTTTCGTTTTGTCTACCGCGCGCAATGCAGCAGTTGACCACAATCAGGGCGTTGCTATCTTCTCCTTGGAGATGTCTCGTATACAACTTGTCAATCGTTTGATTTCTTCCGAAGCAGAATTGGGAAGTGAGAAGATTAAAAAGGGAAATCTTGAAGAACACGAATGGGCTCAATTGCACCATAAGATTGCGAAGATTACCAGTGCACCGATATTTATTGATGATACACCTGCTCTTAGTATTCGTGAACTACGCACCAAATGCCGTCGTTTGAAAGCGAAGAATGACATCAAGATGATCATTATAGATTATTTGCAATTGATGTCTGGCGATGGAAATGCGAAAGGTGGAATGGGAAATCGTGAACAGGAAATAGCATCCATTTCAAGAGCCTTGAAAAATCTGGCAAAAGAGCTGAATGTGCCTGTTATCGCTTTGTCTCAGTTGAGTCGTCAGGTAGAAAACAGACCAGATAAAAGACCTCAACTTTCAGATTTGCGTGAATCCGGTTCCATCGAACAGGATGCTGATATGGTAATTTTCTTGTACCGTCCTGAGTATTACAAAATTGATGTGGATGAGGCGGGTAATTCATTGAAAGGAGTAGGAGAGGTGATCATCGCCAAGCACAGAAATGGTAGTTTGGATACCGTACAATTACGGTTTGTCGGCAACTTTACCAAGTTTACCAACCTGGAAGAGATGTACGATACCGATGATAATGGAGGGAATAAAGGCTATGATCCGAATAACTTTGGAGGAGCACCGAAGACCTTCAGTAGTAAAATCAACGACCTGCCGAAGCTGGGCGCTACGGATGAGGAAGAACCCTTTTAAGAGATGAGAAAAGGGAGATGAGAAATGTGAAATCTCATCTCTCTTTTCTCATCTCTCATCTCTAAAACTCCAGTTGTTCCAAAGCCGAGCGCAATTCTCTCGTGGCTTTATCATTTTTTTGCGTGATGCTCAATTCAATACCTTTTCTTAACAATTCTTTAGCTTGTTCTTCCTTTCCTTGTTCCAACAGAAAGTGAGCGGCAGTATAATATACCGGCAGGTAATCAGAGTGCTGAGCCAGCAGGACATCAAACAATGCCCAAGCCTCATCAGGCAACTCGTGCAGGTATTCCATAGCCAGACCGTAAATAGGGAAAGGATCATTGGCATCTTCATCCCGGAATTTTTTTAACAGTTCGACCCTTTCTTTATTCATATTATTAGATTTTCTATACAAAATAGGTAACTTAAATTTAAATTTTTAAGTTTAATACCCTATACTAAACACACAAGAAAATTCATACGATGAAAATATTAGTTTGTATCACCAACGTTCCTGACACGACTTCCAAGATTAGTTTCAGTGACGATAAAAAGAAATTTAATGATGCAGGCGTTCAATTCATCATTGGTCCATACGATGAGTATGCTTTGTCTAAAGCAGTAGACCTCAAAGAGAAAAACAATGCAACGATTGTAGTTTTGAATGTAGGAGGTCCTGAAACGGAACCCACCATTCGCAAAGCTTTAGCTATTGGAGCAGACGAAGCGATCCGGGTAAATGCTACCCCCACAGATGCTTGGTTTGTAGCGAAACAAATCGCCGCAGTAGCTAAAGATGGTGGATACGATTTGATCTTGATGGGTAGAGAATCAATAGATTTCAATGGCGGTGTAGTACATGGTATGGTGGCTGAATTATTAGGCTTACCTTCTGTATCTCCTGTTATGAAATTGGATTTGGAGGGTACCAAAGCAACGATTGCAAAAGAAATTGAAGGTGGTAAAGAATTATTAGAAGTCTCTTTACCTTTTGTAGCAGGTTGTCAGGAGCCTATCTCCGAATGGAAAATACCTAACATGCGAGGCATTATGTCAGCCAGAACGAAGCCATTAACTGTTGTAGAACCGGTAGCGGTTGAAGGCAATGTAGTCTATGATCAATTTAGTTTGCCGGCTCCCAAAGGTGCGGTAAAATTGGTGGATGCTTCAGATCCTGCTAAATTGTTTGATCTGTTGAAGAACGAGGCTAAGGTATTATAATTCATTTTCTAAAGAGAGTACACCATGTCAGTATTAATATTTGCAGAAGGAGTAGATAAGAGCATTAAAAAATCTTCCCTTGAAGCCGTCTCAGCCGGATTTGCATTGGCTCAAAAATTAAACACAGAAACCATCGCAATTGCGATCGGTGATTACGATGCCGTTGCTTTACAAGAATTGGGTAAAGCGGGTGCTACAAAGGTTATTCATGTTACAGCAGGTGTTCCTGCATATCCTTCTGCTTTAGCCTATGCTAGTGTTCTTGCAGGTGCAGCAAAAGAAGTTGCAGCATCAGTGGTGTTATTGTCTAAATCAGCATTAGGAGATGGTATTTTATCTCGTTTGTCGGTACAATTGAATGCTGCTTCGGCTACAGGAGTTTTGGCAGTGCCGGAAGTAAGCGGTGATGTATTGAAAGTTAGAAAATCTATTTATACAGGTAAAGCATTTGCAGAGTTGTCATTGACGGGAGCTGTAAAAGTAATAAGCCTGGCAAAAAATGCAGTGCCTTTGAAAGAAGACGGTGTGGTGGCAACCGTTGAGTCCAAGACTTATACTGTTTCTGATTTGGCTGGTAAATTGGTACATCAGAAAGAAGAAAAAGCAAGTGGGGATATTTTGTTAACGGAAGCAGATATCGTTGTATCTGGTGGTAGAGGATTAAAAGGTCCTGAAAACTGGGGTATGATTGAAGAGTTGGCCAAACTATTGGGTGCGGCCACCGGTTGCTCTAAACCTGTTTCTGATTTAGATTGGAGACCACATCACGAACATGTTGGTCAAACAGGCGTAAAAGTGAGCCCGAATCTGTATATTGCGGTAGGGATTTCAGGAGCTATTCAGCACTTAGCAGGTGTAAGTGGTTCTAAAGTGATTGTGGTGATCAACAAAGACCCGGAAGCACCATTCTTTAAAGCAGCCGACTATGGTATTGTAGGAGATGCGTTTGAAGTAGTGCCTAAATTAATTGAAGCAGCTAAAAAGCTGTAATAATAGACAGGAAAGTGGACAAAATTAAATTAGATATTTTGGGATTGTCTTCAAGCCAATCGCAATCGGGTTCGTTTGCATTGGTGTTGGGAGAGGAGAATGGCAACAGGAGATTACCCATTATCATAGGAATGTTTGAAGCGCAAGCTATTGCTATTGAAATAGAAAAAGTAGTTCCCAATCGTCCGATGACGCATGACTTATTCAAGTCATTTGCGGGTGCCTTTAATTATTCAGTGGAAGAAATTCTGATTTCTGATTTAAAAGAAGGTGTATTCTTTTCAAAGATCATTTGCTCAGATGGCATTCGCCAGGTGGAGATTGATGCAAGACCTTCTGATGCCATCGCTATCGGTATTCGTTTTGATGTTCCGATCTACACCTATGAAACCATCCTTTCTGAAGCGGGAATTGTATTGAATGAATTCAATGATGAAGAAGACGGCGATGATGACGACGAAGAAACGGAAGGCGATGAAGTAGAAAGTACTTTCGTCAAGAAAGAATCGATGACATCTTCTTTAGAGGACAGCATAAAGAATTATTCTACGGACCAATTGAAATCTATGTTGGACGATGCGATTCAGAAAGAAGATTACGAAAAAGCTGCACGCATTCGTGATGAACTAAATAATCGCAATTGATTTTAATAAACGATCATTTAAAACTCCGGTTAGTGTTTCACTGATCGGAGTTTTTTTTATGCCGCGATGAATAAAAGCAGTTTTATGTATGAAAAGGTAGTAGTCGATTGTACTTACTGTAAACTATCATTTTATCTCACTATAAAGCATAAGCTATGGTATGTGAAAGAGGTCGGATTCATCCGGCCCCTTTTTTATGCATTATAATTTTATGGGTATTTTATTGCTCATTATGAGCATCGTGATGCAAAAGACGACGAATATTTGTGTGTAATTTTTGACCTATTCACTCAAATAAGACGCTTTAATTCACTCTTAATGTTGTGTTTGAAGTTCAATCGACAAATTTGACCCGATATGGATCAGCTTTTGATAATTAGTTTTGAAATAATTCTTGAAAAGTAAAGTATTTCAAATATGTCATCAGTTTTGAAACGCCATTGGGGTAAAATAACATTGCTAACCATAGTGGTGATATTAATCGTTGCCCGATTGATGTTACCTTATTTTGTTATTAAATATGTCAATAAAGTATTAGCAGATTTAGACGGATACACCGGAAAGATTGATGATGTAGACATTGCTTTAATTAGAGGCGCCTATGTGATACAAGGATTGCAACTAGATAAGACAGGAGGCAAGGTACCTGTACCTTTTGTAAAATGTGAAAATATTGATTTATCAGTACAATGGAGAGCATTGCTTCATATGGAAGTGAAAGCAGAAGTAGAATTAAAAAAATTAGTATTGAATTTTGTAGTTGGTCCCACGAAAGAAACTTCTCAATCAGGTAAAGAAGCAGACTGGACAGAAGCATTAGATAAATTGTTGCCTATTCAAGTCAACCGCTTTGCCATCACTGAAGGAACAATTACTTACAAAGATTTCCATACGTTTCCTAAAGTTAATTTATACTTAAACAATCTGGAAGTTGTTGCCACTAACTTATCTAATATAGTAGACAAGCAAAAAGCATTACCCTCTTCATTATATGTTTCAGCTAATTCAATAGGCAACGGAAAACTATTGATCACTGGAGGATTGAACGTACTGAAAAAAATACCGGATGCAGATTTGAATGTTAAGTTTACAGATGTCGACCTGACTTCATTAAGCGAATTTACTAAAGCCTATGCAAAGTTTGATTTTGAAAAAGGTCAACTGGCTTTATTCAGTGAAATGGCTTTAGTAGATGGAAAAATTGATGGTTATGTAAAGCCTATACTACGCAATGTGAAAGTATTGAATTGGGCCAAAGAAGATGAGCCGGCTTTGAATAAACTATGGCAAGGTGTAATAGGAGTTACAGAAGATGTATTGAAAAATCATAAGAAAGATCAGTTTGCTACAAGAGTTGAAATTCATGGAGACCTTAAAAAAATGGACACTGATGTTTGGGGAGCAATTATCAGTATTCTACAGAATGGTTTCATAGAAGCGTTTCAGGAAAAATTAGATGAATCTATAAATTACAAAGTCGCACTTTCACCCAAAGAGACAAAGGAAGACAAGAAAGAGGATCGTAAAGAAAAAAGAGAAGAGCGAAAAGAAGAGCGTAAAGCAAAAAGAGAAGCGAAAAAAGAAGCACATAATCACTCTAAAGAAGAGAATAAAGGATAGTTAAAAATCTAGCATCAATCAGTCACCAACAACTTTAACATAAACCAATAAAACTATGAACAGTTTACTTTATCTTATCGCCATTATTTTGATCATTGGTTGGGCAGTCGGCTTCTTTGTCTACAGCGCAACAGGTATCATCCATGTTTTATTGGTCATTGCTATCATCGCTGTATTATTGAATGTAATCAGAGGAGGTAGAGTATAATTTTGTCAAACAATTTCAACTATAAACAAACACAATTATGAATAATCTACTTTACGTTATCGCTGTTATCTTGATCATTGGTTGGGCATTCGGTTTCTTTTTCTACAGTGCAACAGGAATTATCCATGTGCTATTAGTCATTGCAGTAGTCGTAATATTACTGAATGTCATCCGAGGGTCTAGAGTTTAGTTAAGAGCTAACAGAACTGAAACAAAAAAGCCTCGCTATAAGCGAGGCTTTTTTGTTAAGATCATCCGAAATACTAGAAGATCGAAGTGTCAATAGATGTATCTCCTGAAGAAAAGAAATCATCTTCATCGTCAGCTTCCTTCTTTTTTGCAGGAGGAGTGTATGTCTCTTCTGGAGTTTCAAATACAGTTGTAGGAGCAGTGTAATCCGCTGTAGTTTGTGTAACTTCTTCGTTCTTCACTACTGTTTTTTTCTTTTTAGGTGCTGCTTTTTTTACCGGAGCTTTTGCTACAGGTTTAGGAGCCGCTTTTTTTACTACTGCTTTTTTAGCGGGCGCTGCTTTCTTTACTACTGCTTTCTTTTTAGCTACAGTGTTTTTCTTTGCAGGTGCTGCTTTTTTAGCTGCGGTTTTCTTTTTAGCTACTGCTGCTTTCTTAGCAGGTGCTGCTTTCTTAGCTACGGTTTTCTTTTTAGCTACTGCTTTTTTCTTTGCAGGTGCTACTTTTTTAACTGCGGTTTTCTTTTTAGCTACTGCTTTTTTCTTTGCAGGTGCTGCTTTTTTAACTGCAGTTTTCTTTTTAGCTACAGCCTTCTTAGCTGTAGTTTTTTTCTTCGCTACAGATTTCTTAGCAGAAGATTTTTTTGGTGCTTTAGAAACCTTACTTTTAGAGGCTTTAGAAGCAACCTTTTTCTTTTTTTTGTCAGACTTTGCCATATGCGCCAGGGTATTAAAAATAAAATATGTTTGACTAAGATTTATTCTGTACTAAAATATAAAAAATGTTTTATTTTAATAATAATTTGACAAAAAATAAACAAAACCTTTTTCAGATGGACTTCACGAACGAATGGTTGAGAAGATGTAAAGTAGCTGGAAGTCTAGTGGTATTACCTTCTTTTCTTTGTTTTTTTAGCGCTTTTGGTCAGCAGAGAGGCTCAGACTCAATGTATTCCCAGCTAAGGGCACTCGAACGTTCGAGTTTACTTTACAGAGGTTCGGTTGGTTTGATGGTGAAAGACCAGGAGACAGGAGAGGTACTCATCAACTACAACGCAGAGAGATCTTATGTACCCGCTTCAAATCTTAAGGTAGTCACCACGGCTTCAGCTCTGGCTATCCTGGGCGAAGATTATAAGTATGCAACCCGTGGCTATGTAGGAGGTAAAGCAGATTCAACCGGTTTGCTAAAGGGCAATCTATATGTGGTAGGGAGCGGTGATCCTTCATTGGGATCAGATCAAGTGGCGGCACAGTCTATACAAACCTTGCTTGCAAATTGGATACAATTGCTTGCCAAGAAGGGAATCAAATCTATTAAAGGAGATATTGTGATTGATCCTACGGCTTATGATGCCAATGCCATTCCTGATTTCTGGCCCTGGGCAGACTTAGGTAATTATTATGGAGCAGGTATACATGGGCTGAATGTATCAGACAATACCGTAAAATTATACTTCAAACAAAATAGGCAAGAAGGTTCTCCTGTACAGTTCCTGCGATCTGAACCGACCATCCAGGGACTTAGTTTCGATAGTAAGGTGATTACTGGTCCTGCAGGTTCCGGCGATGAAGCCTACATCTACGGTGGTCCTTACCAGGGCAATCGTTTAATCTTAGGATCTCTTCCGCCAGGAGAGGGGGAGTATAAGATTAGAGGGTCTATTCCCGATCCTCCTTTATGGTTTGGTCATTTATTGAAACAAGCCCTGAAAAACAATGGAATTACTTTTAAGGGAGAAATAAAAGTGAAAGCGATAGGTAGTTCGTTGACTGGTCTGGAAGATTGGTTTTTGCATCAATCTCCTCCTTTATCCGAATTGATTCGCATCACTAATTTTTACAGTATCAATCTTTACGCAGAGAGTTTGTTTCAACAGATCGCCTACGCGAAGAAAGGAAAAGGCGAGAGAAGTTTTGCCGCTCAAGAGATCAAACGATTTTGGTCATCCATCGGAGTAGATACTATTGGTTGGATACTGTTGGATGGAAGTGGTCTAAGTCCTCTAAATGCAATCAGCCCGCAACAAATGACGGAGGTGTTGCAGTACATGGGCAATCATAAGAAAATGAGTTCGACTTTCACTCAGGCTCTTCCTTTAGCGGGTAAAGACGGTACAGTATATTGGTTTGGCAAGAACACCGCCTTACAAAATAATGCTCGATTAAAAAGTGGTTCCTTTACTTCCACCTTATGTTATTCCGGTTACTTGACAACACGAACCAATAAGAAGGTGGTCTTTTCTATTATGATGAATCGCTATGAAGGGGAAATGAGAACTGCCGCCAAAAAGCTGCAAGTGATATTGGAAAAAGTAATAGCGGACTATTGAGGCACGAGCGAGGAGCTAGGAGGATCGCAAATAGTCCTGACTCGTTTCTCCTAATTCTTTTTAGTCCTTATCTCCAAACAATGGTTCTTTCTTAGGAAAGATAACTGAAACGATCACAGAGAGAATTAAAACAATAGCTACAAAGAGTAACGCAAACTTGACGTCTATCTCATAAAATCCTGAGATCAATAATTTGATGCCAATAAAGGAAAGAATGACTGCCAAGCCATAATTAATGTAGTGGAACAAAGTCATCAATCCTGCCAGCGCAAAATAAAGCGAGCGAAGGCCAAGCAAGGCAAATACGTTGGAGGTATAAACAATGAAAGAATCAGTTGTGATCGCTAAGATGGCTGGAATGGAATCTGCAGCAAAGACGACATCGGTAGTTTCTACGACAAGCACTACAATAAACAAAGGCGTGGCAAACCATATGCCTTCTTTTTTGACAAAGAAACGATCACCTTCGTAGGTTTTAGTGACTTTCATGAAACGATTCACAAGGTTAATGATCGGATTCTTTTCAGGATTAACTTCTTTGTCTTGAGATGTAATCATTTTTATACCCGTAATGACAAGGAACAAACCTAAAATGTAAACTGTCCAGTGAAAATTACTGATTAATGAAACACCTACCAAAATAAAGGCTGCACGGAGTACCAAGGCTCCGATGATTCCCCAAAACAATACTTTTCTCTGGTATTCAGAAGGGACTTTGAAATAGTTGAAGATAAGCATGAAGACGAAAAGATTGTCGACACTTAGCGATTCTTCAATCAAATAGCCCGTTAAAAAATTCATGGCAGGTTCTTTCCCTTTCCAATAGTAAAGAAAGATATTAAAGATACCAGCAAGCCCAACCCAGAAGGCACTCCACCATAAGGCAGATTTTACCGTAACCGTTTCATTTTTTCTATTGAGAACGACGAGATCAAGGACCAAAAGGCTCAAAACCCCGACATTAAATATAAACCAAAAA
>JACMQM010000155.1 GCA_014376985.1 Cytophagaceae bacterium
CCCCAACCTTTAGCCAATTAATACAACTAATTTATACATTTGAAAACGACCCATTACTACGTATGAACTCAACTTCTTCGCCAGCAAAATAGGTGGTCACTTTGCTCCGGCACCGGGTGGTCAGTTTCACCGGCATTTCCACACTATTATACTAATGGCATGTGTTTAGCTCTATTTTTCTCAAGCATAATTTTTTTAAAAGATATGATTATAAGCGAAGAATTTTCTAGTCTACATGTATTTAGAAGTCCCGAAGAACTTTACGGAGAACTTTTTATCGAAGTACAACGCAAAAAAATATTTCATGATTATAAGACATTTGTAGACTGCATTCCTTTAAACGGGCCGGAGGAAATCATGGCTTCTTATCAGGCTGTGAAAGAATCTTCGGATTTCGATTTGACGGCTTTCGTATTTGAGCATTTCAAATATCCGGATATACACAATTTCGATTATCAAACAGATATCACACTTACTATTACACAGCATATAGAGAGCCTTTGGTCTATTTTAACTCGTAGACCACAGCTATTTCCTCCCAATTCCTCTTTAATGGTTTTGCCTCATTCCTATGTGATCCCAGGAGGGCGTTTCATTGAGATCTTTTATTGGGATAGTTATTTCATCATGTTGGGTTTAACAATTTCTGGTAAAATAGATTTGCTTCAAAATATGATCGATAATTTTTGTCACCAATTAGATACATTAGGCTTTATTCCTAATGGTAATAGAACGTATTTTTTAAGCCGTTCACAACCGCCTGTTTTTGCTATGATGGTTCAGTTACTCATTGAGAAAGATCCTCCATTACTTACTAAGTATCTTCCTTATTTAGAAAAGGAATACCAGTTTTGGATGAACGGGTCAGACCAGTTACGCCATACGGGTGATGCTTTCAAACGTGTCGTAAAAATGCCCGATGGTGAAATTATGAATCGGTATTGGGATGATAAAGATTATCCAAGACCGGAATCTTATGGAGAAGATTTGTCCTATAGTTATCCTATAGATGCAACTCTGCATGCGGACTTGTATAGAAATGTAAGGGCAGCTTGTGAATCGGGTTGGGATTTTAGTACGCGTTGGTATAAAGATCAGCAAACTATTCAAACGATTCATACCATTGATATTGTGCCGGTAGATCTGAACTGTTTACTTCATTACCTGGAAGACTGTATTGCGAAAGGATACGAATTACTGGATAAACAAGAGCAGGCACAGCACTACCGCTCCATAGCAGAGCAGAGAAAGAATGCTATTTTGAAATATTTCTGGAATAATGAACAGCATTTCTTTATGGATTATGACAGCGTTGAATTACGATCTACTCCAGCATTGTCTTTGGCAGCCGTGTTCCCCTTGTATTTTAATCTGGCTACCACTGATCAAGCGAACGAGGTAACTAATAAGCTTCAGCAAGATTTTTTAAAGGATGGGGGATTGATAACTACACTGAAGCATTCCGAGTTTCAATGGGACTCTCCTAACGGATGGGCACCTTTACAGTGGATCGCTGTAAAAGGATTGTTAGCCTATGATAAAAATGAATTAGCCTATACTATCGCAGACCGATGGATGAAACTCAATGAAAAGATTTACCACAACACAGGAAAGTTGATGGAAAAATACAACGTCGTAGAAATGAATCTTCTGACCGGCGGCGGGGAGTATCCCTTGCAGGATGGTTTTGGTTGGACAAACGGTGTGTACCTGGGCTTTGAAAAATTGATGCAGCAAAAAACATAGAGCCGTCTATGTTTTGCTGCATCAATTTTTTTACTGGATCAATAATTTATTAGTTAATTTGTACATCTGGAGAAACGGTGTGCTTTCCATCGGGATGCAGGTTTAAATGTTTAAGTATAATTATTGATCTTCCATTTACAGATAGAATATCCGAAGGCTTATAGTCTTCCTGATCTTCTACTTTACTTGTGGTCGTATCTAATGCTTTCGTCCATTGATCGCAGTAGATAGGGGAAGGCAATTTGAAATCAATTGCTTCGTGGTATGCATTAAAGAGAATGTAAAAACTTCCGTCCACTATTTTATCGCCTTTACGATCTAGTAATTGTAAATCACGTCCATCTAAATAGATGGCCATAGATTTCGCATAAGATTGATTCCAATGGAGAGATTGAAGGTTTAGTATATTTTTATGAGATCGTAAAATGTATTTACTCCAGTTGTTGGATTAAACGGAATGATACTTAATGAAACTATGCCACAAAAACTAAGTATTCTGCAAGTTCAATGAGAATACTCTAAAAAGTGGGTAATTTCTTAAATCTAATCTTGTCACCGAGAATATTTTTTTATACTTTACTGCTTGTATAGTCATCAAATAGAGTGGAATGAAAAACAAACACACGATAACTATCTTTTTGATTGTATCGATTAGCCTTCTTTGCCATACTGCAAATGCTTCAATAGAAAATATAACAGGTCCAGATCCTATAGAAAAAGATTCGCAATCCATTACGGATTTAGTGATAGCGTATGGTAAGTCATTTGTTGGCAAGCCTTATTGTTATAAAGGTCCATCCGCATGGAAAATGGATTGCAGTGGATATTTATCACACCTTTATTCTACACACAATATTTCAATTCCTCATTCTGCTGCAGCGATAGCCAAAAATGTTATTAAGGTAGATTTAGCTACCGTTGAAAAAGGAGACTTTCTTTTTTTCAAAGGAAGAGATCTCAACCGCTCTTCTGTTGGTCATATCAGTATGGTTATCGAATCTAAGAATGGTGTGTTGACCATGATGCACAGTTGCAAGCGTGGTATTTTGATTGAACAATACGATAAACTGGACTATTATAAACGACGCTTTTTGTTTGCCGGCAGATTACCTGTTCAAAATACAACCAGAGAAGAAATAGATATCTACAGTAGTATTCAGGATTCTTTGGAAATAAGCGAAGATACGATTTCTATCATTGGAGTAGGAGACATGATGTTGGGTACTAATTATCCTGCCGATAGTTACTTACCTCCAAACGATGGTAAAGACATTTTAGCACCTGTGAAAGACATTTTGATTGATGCGGATCTTACCTTTGGAAACATGGAAGGGACTATGCTTTCAGATTCTGGTGATGTAAAGAAATGCAGTAATCCTGCTGTTTGTTACGCTTTCAAAAGTCCTGATCATTACATCTCTTATTTTAAAGAAGCAGGTTTTGATGTGCTGAGTTTAGCGAATAATCACTCGGGTGATTTTGGAGTTCCTGGAAAAACCAATACAGTCAGACTATTAAAAGAGAATGCGATTGAATTTGCTGGTTTACTGGAATATCCTTTTACTATTTTTGTAAAAGATAGTATCACCTATGGATTTTGTGCTTTCGCACCAAACAATGGCACAGTCAGCTTCAACGATCACGATAATGCAGTTAGCTTAGTAAAGCACCTAGACTCCTTATGTGATGTGGTGATTGTTTCGTTTCATGGAGGAGCGGAAGGAAGCAGTCGTACGCACATTACAAAAAGCAACGAAATATTTTTAGGTGAGAATCGCGGTAATCCGTACAAGTTTTCAAGAGCTGTAATTGATGCCGGTGCAGATATAGTTTTTGGACACGGCCCACATGTTACAAGAGCGATCGATATCTATAAAGGAAGATTTATTGCTTACAGCTTAGGGAATTTCGCTACCTATGGTCGTTTTAACCTTAAAGGCGTATCAGGTATTGCACCTATTGTTAAAGTATATGTAAATGAAAAGGGTGAGTTCATTTCCGGGCAAATATTTTCAACGAAGCAAATTGGTGAAGGCGGTCCCATCCTTGATCCGGAGCAAAGAGTCTTGAAAGAAATGATTACACTAAACAAGATTGATGTACCAGAAAGTAAATTGGTGATTGATGACAATGGACAAGTTTGTATAAAGCAAGACTAATTTAATTCTCTTCTAAAATTTTCAATAATACTTTCTCTGCAGGTGTTAGGCTGTCTATAGTCTCGCAATTGGTTTCCAACTTACTAATTTGAGTTAAGTATTTTTCCAGCTTATTTGTTTCATAATCAGATAAGATTCCCGGATGTATATAATGCTTTTTGCATACGGATCTTGTGTTTCCCAAAGCCAGTGCTACTTTATCCAGCGCTTCTACAACATTCTTTTTCTGTTGAGTTTTTGTTTCTCCAAAACCGATTTCCTTAAAGGCCAATAAACATTGTACCGTACCTGTCCAAGTACGGAAGTCCTTACTGGTATAATCACCCCCGGAAATGGTACGAATGTAATTGTTGACTTCCAAAGAATCAATGCCGTGGCGTTTGCCATTGTCGTCAATGTATTGAAAGAGTTGTTGTCCAGGTATATTTCTACAGCGTGTAACAATGTTAGCCAGCTTGCGATTTTTTAATGTGATGCGATGTTTTACACCTTTTTTTCCTTTGAATTGGAATGTCAGCTGATCACCTTTGATGATCACGTGACGGTCTTTTAAAGTAGACAAACCGAATGATCCGTAAAGCTTTTCATAGGTACTGTTTCCGACTCTAATGCTGGTATATTCCATAACACTCACTACTGCTGCAAGAACTTTTTCTTTGGATAATTCCTGTTTACGCAAATCTGATTTCAATCTTTTTCTGATTTCCGGAAGTGCTTTGGCGAAATCTTTTAAACGATAGTACTTCGTTTCATCTCGCAGGGCAGACCATGCATTGTGGTAGCGGTATTGTTTTCTATTTTTGATATCATAGCCTGTTACTTGTATGTGTCCATTGGCGTTAGGAGAAATCCATACTCGTTTCCAGGCAGGTGGAATTACCAAATGCTTGATGCGTTCCAAGGTGGATTTATCTTTTACTTTTTTGCCTTGAAATAAATAGTCAAAGACATTAGAGTCTCCTTTTTGCTTTTTGATGATACCTTCTTCCTTATCGTTTGTATAGATAAGATCTGCAGCCTGAGCAGTAGCAGAATAATCGTGCACAAGTGTACGAAGTTTCTTTTTAGGAACAGTCCATCTAGGAGTTGTTGAAGTTGCTGTGGCCATAAGATATAATGATTATATAATAAGCTTTGCACAAAGCGTTCCACAGTATCAGTTCTTAATGGACTAATGAAAAGTTGTTAAATTTGACTCTAATGCTATTATATGAGTAAGAAAGAGTATTGTATAAATAAACACCTGATGATATTTCTCTACATTTTGAAACTACTTTCCTAAAATAGAACGAACACTTATTTTTATATTCTTTAAATGGAAAACAGTTTTTAATGGCATGCTGTAATTTTATGTGACAAAAAACGACTAATTTGTAGAGATAAAATATACCGTAAAGTCGATGTCTAATACTAATTTGCTACATGAAACAAGCCTTACTCATCACAGCATATAGAGATTTTAATCACTTGATTGACATTATTCAGTTTTTTGACAACGATGAGTTTGAGTGTTACATTCATATTGATAAAAAGTATTTTCCTGATGAAGCGATTGTGAAAAAAATCCGTTCCTTACCTTCGGTTAAACTCTTGTCAAATCACTACACCGTAAATTGGGGCGGTAGAAATCATCTAAGATCTTGTTTGTTATTAGTAGAAGAAGCATTGAAAAATACAGAATGCGTTTATTTTCACTTGATCAGCGGACAAGACTTCCCTGTTAAGGGCCTCACTTATTTTAAATCATTTGCCAGTTCTAATCGAAAAGATTATATCACACATTATAAAATGCCTTATAAGAATTGGATTCATGGAGGAATGAACCGTGTAGAGTATTATAATTTTTACGATGTTTTTGATGCGAAAAAAAATGGGCAATGGATTCAGCGGTTGTTAACATGGCAACAACAAATTGGATTTAAAAGAAAGCTTTCCAATAAGGTGCCTCCGCTATATGCTGGCGATACCTGGTGGAGCTTGACCAAAGAGACATTGCAGTATGTGATCGATTATACCCAAAAAAAACCTTACTTACTGAGCAGGATGAAACATACATTTTGTGCAGAAGAGATGTATTTTCAAACAATAATCATGAATTCACCTTATGCTCAAAATGTAGTAAATGATAATTTACGCTACATCGATTGGACATCTGGTCGCAGCGGAAGCCCTGCCCATCCGGATGTATTGGACAATTCAGATCTTGACAAATTAAAAAGTTCATCTGCACTTTTTGGTAGAAAATTTCAATCACCTGTATCTGATGAATTGAAAGGCAATTTAAAAAAAGGAGAAGTTTAAAAGGACTAGAAGTAGTTCATTCGATATCCATAAAAAAACACCAGGTAAGGGAATACCTGGTGTTTTCATTATACATTAAAAAATGTTAGCGGTCAATATATCATGACCTTCTGTTTGTACTCCGTTTTGTTAGCTGGAGCAACAGAGATGATGTAAGTACCTTGCGAAAGATAAACCAGACTTCCTAAATCTTCATGGACACTGCCTGCCTCATCACTCGTCAATACATTAGAATAAATCAATCGACCCAACATATCGTAAATAGCAATTGGTATTTTAGAATTAGCTTCTGCTCCTAATAAATCCAGGAAGATACTAGAACCGCTGGTAGATGGATTCGGTGAAAGATTTAGACTAAATGTTTTCAATGAAGTGTCATCTATCTTCGCCATGTTAGAGAAGGTGTATTTGCCATCCCAATCCGTTTGTTTTACTCTGTAGTATGAGATGCCGGATAGCGCTTGCTCATCGATATAGTTATAGTTATTTACTGTATTCGATGTACCAGCTCCATCGATTTCCGCAACATCTATAAAATGAATGCCATCGACAGATCGTTGCAGTGTGAAGTAGTCATTATTTTCTTCACTGGCTGTGCTCCATGATAGGGCTGCAATACCGGGAGCTTTTAACAATGCTCTGAAGTATAACAATCTTACAGGAAGAGATGCATAAGCAGTAACCGGTGTACGACCGCAAGAAGAGGCAGGATTGGTTACAGTAATTTGCCAGTTGAAGATACCCGGATACCAGCCTTGTCCTGATGTAGTAATGTTCAATTCAGGATCTTTTGTAATGGTTGCAGGAGGATTAGTTCCCCACGGTCCGCGAGGACCAACGAAATCCCAATACATGATCCCTTTTACACTTCCGGCACCTTCATAACTGATTCTGTAATTATGAGTAGCTATAACACTATGGGCCACATTGACCAATACACTTTGGGGACTTCCTACTGAATAACCTGTTATAGGTACTGAGATTGATCTGGATAAAGCGCCATTGGTTAAATCGTCTATATACACTGTTATTTGTGAACCGGCCACCTGTGGAGCTACTGCTACATTAAAGTCAACATTCACTGTGTTCAATGTAAATGTGCTATTTGGTTTGAAGTCTAACCATAGTACTGCTTTTGGTAAACCTGTATTATCGATACCTGTATTATTACCACCTGTACCATATTGAGTATTATTAAGATACCCCACACTTTTATTAGTAGTAGGAGTAATCGCAGCATTTTTCACATAATAAGTGGTTGTAGCAGGCAAAACAGGTGTAGTGTAATTGGTTCCGGTAAATACAGGAGCGCCACCTGTAGCTGCAGTATACCATTCATAAGTTCCTCCCGCATTGTCTACACTTAATGAAGTACTTCCCGGTGCAGAAAATGTATTGTCATGCCCTACAGGTAAAGAAGGATAAGCTTTAACCTGAGCAGTGCCTGATTTTGATCCATTACTGCAGGCAGAAGCATCTGACACCGCAGTCAAAGCATAGAGATGGGGTGCTGCGGCGTTGATGACATAAGGAGAGGTGGCAATACCTGTAATAGCCGGTTGATTGACACCGTCAATGGAGTAAGTAATAGAGAAAGGAGACGTACCTGACAAGGCAACATTCAAAGGTGTAGTGGATGTGCCGTCATCACAAATAGTGGCTCCTCCTGTCATGACCCCTGTAGCACCTGTAGACGTAATGTTGAATGTTAAAGTACCTGGACATAAAGCTCCAGCTTGATTCTGTTGTGTGTTGATGGTATAAGCACCAGGACCAGTAATAGTAGCAGAAGAAGTAGTAACACCTGTTGACCAATTATAAGTACTAGGAGCAGAGCCTGTAGAAGGCGTAACACCTACAGAAATAGAACCTGCACAAACAGTACTAGGTCCGGTTTGCGTTAAAGTATAAGCCGTACAACAAGAACCTGATGCACATTGCCAAGGAATAACAGTTCCCGTTGGTGCAATCCATTGTTCATTCGAAGCAGAACCTGTAGCCGCTGTGAAACCCCAATATACCAATGGGCTTCCTGCAAAAATAGTATTGATTAGGTTACCAGAATAGGTCATTGTAGTTACACCTTCTTCATCCAACTGCAAGGTCTGAGAAGTTGCACTGATATAAGTCCATCTTACTCTGATGGTGTAATAGTTGGTTGTATTTGAAGCACAGTTTTCCAAATCTCGGCCTCCTTGTATAGCTTGTACAGTAGTAGATCCGCTTGTTCCTGTAAATATATTGGTTGTGTTATTTACATTACCATTGATGTCAATTGCAATGTGATCGGCAGCTAGTTCATTCGAACCGCCTGAAGCAGTACCATCATAGGTATCAAATTCGATAGATAAGGCTGGTGATAAGGCAGCGCTACCACCTACACCTAAGTATCCAAAACCATCACCTACAGCGTTCAATGCTCTGGGGTCGTTATGAAAGGTGAAGGTCATCCCATCTCCACCGTTTGCTCCATTGTCGCATCCAAAAAACATATCAAAGCTCATGTCAAAGCTTTGTGTAAGATCGATCTTAGTAGTACTCCAGGCTGAAGCGGTTTGATTACCGATACTGGCCGCGGTCATACGGACCAATCCTGAACCATTATTCAAGGCACTGCCGTTGGTTTGGTACGTCTGAGCGAAAAGGCGCTGACTGCAGATTGAAATCAAAAATACCGCGCACACGAAAGTCTTTCTGAGGCTTGGCAAAAAAGGAGTCATAGGGTTCTGTTGCGTTTTCATAATTAAGCTTACTAAGGCTAAGTAATTCCTTAATGTATGTTTATACGCCATATAAAAAATAAAGTGAACGAAAATAAAGGAAAATATACAGGGTCAAATGGAATGTAAATATTGTGATTATTCAATCAGTAACAAGTTTTTGTCTTGCTTTAATCAGTTAATAGGCTTATAAATGCAAGATGACCTAATTTTTATGCTAGTCATTTGAATGACTTTGCACTTAAAAAACAAGATTATTTTTTTTTATTAAATAACTAATCCAAGACCATGGGTTTTCTAAGATATAAAAAAAGGGCTTCATTCGAAGCCCTTTTTTTATAAATATGTAAGAATAATTTACTTTTACCATATAATTTGAAGCCATCCTTTGTAAACTTCACCATTTCTTAACTTCAAATCGTAATAATAGACACCTGCTGAAATATTTTCTGCTGCCCATTGATTATTGTAATTATCGCTTTGATAGACAGCATTTCCCCAACGGTTATAAACTCCTAATGTCGATCCGTCTGGTAATCCAAGGATTTCAAAACGATCGTTTTTACCGTCGTTGTTTGGGGTCATCAGGTTAGGAATGAATAATGGAACCGTTGGAACAATTAGAAGGGCTGTAACCGGTGTGCGTGTACAACTGGTATCTCCATTGCCGTCTACATGTTGTACATAGAAAGTTGTTGTAGTAGTCAATGTTGGACTATACGTACTAGTAGAATTTACAGATATCGATCCTGTAGCTGTTGTAAACCAATTGAATGTTCCGCCGGCATTGTCAACCGATAAGTTAGCGGCATTCCCCGGAAGGAAAGTCGCATCGTGTCCAACAGGTGCATTTGGATTTACAGTAATAGTTGCGGTGCCTGAAGTACCATTCGCACAACCCGCACTGGTTACATTAGATACAGATACTAAAGTATAGGTATGAGCTCCGATAGCAGAAGTAATAGTATAAGGATTTGAAGTGATCCCTGCAATAGATGTTTGGTTTACACCGTCAATGGCATAAGTTAATGTCCAAGGAGAAGCTCCAGTTAAAGCAAC
>JACMQM010000156.1 GCA_014376985.1 Cytophagaceae bacterium
CGGGAGCAAATGGTGAATTGATGATCAAATCTGTTATTATTCCTCTCGAAAGAGCGATCAATGGGGTTCCTGGAATGAAGTATATGGCTTCTGACGCAGGGAATGATGGTGAGGGCACGATACAAGTTGTATTTAATCTGGGAACAGACCCGAATCAAGCTTCGATAAACATACAAAACCGGGTGGCTTCCGTAGTTAATAAGTTGCCGCCGTTAGTGGTGCGTGAGGGAGTAAAAATTACTCGGGAGGAATCGAACATGCTCATGTACATCAACCTTTATAGTAAGGATCCTAAAATGGATCAAAAATTTCTGTTCAATTTTGCCGATATCAACGTATTGTCAGATTTGAAACGGGTTGACGGAGTTGGACTGGCTGATATTTTAGGTAATAGAGAATACGCTATGCGTATATGGTTAAAACCAGACCGTTTACTAGCCTACAAAATTTCTGCAGATGAAGTGCTTGAAGCATTAAACCAACAAAGTTTAGAAGCTTCACCAGGTAAAACCGGTGAAAGTTCCGGTAAGCGATCTCAAGCATTTGAGTATGTATTAAAGTATTCGGGAAGGTTTAATACGAAAGAAGGATACGAGAATATCGTTATAAAATCTAGCGATAAGGGGGAGATTCTTCGTTTAAAAGACGTAGCCAACATAGAGTTTGGAAGCTCCATGTATGATATTTATTCCAACTTGAATGGAAGATCTTCGGCTGCAATAACTGTAAAGCAATCTTACGGAAGTAATGCAAGTCAAGTTATTAAAGACATCAAAGCCAAAATGGAAGAGATCAAGAAAACTTCGTTCCCGAAGGGGATGGACTATGAGATCAGCTATGACGTTTCGAAATTTCTTGATGCTTCAATCGAAAAGGTGATTCACACTTTGGTAGAGGCGTTCATTTTGGTAGGACTGGTTGTATTTCTATTCCTCGGCGATTGGCGTTCAACACTGATCCCTGCAGTCGCAGTGCCGGTTTCCCTAATTGGAACATTTGTATTTATGCAATTTTTCGGTATCTCACTTAACCTCATTACCTTATTCGCCTTGGTTTTGGCAATCGGTGTAGTTGTGGATGATGCCATTGTGGTTATAGAAGCGGTACATGCTAAAATGGAAGAAGAACATCTTTCGCCGCTTAAAGCTACTATAAAAGCGATGCATGAAATAAGCGGAGCCATCATTGCCATTACTTTTTTAATGGCTGCGGTATTTATCCCAGTTGCCTTTATGTCTGGACCGGTAGGGATATTTTATAGGCAGTTTTCTATTACTATGGCAACAGCCATCATACTTTCAGGTATTGTAGCCCTTACTCTAACTCCCGCTTTATGTGCCATGGTGCTAAAAAATAACCATGGAAAGGAAAAGAAAAAAACTGGTTTAGATAAGCTTCTTGATGGCTTCAATAACGGCTTTAACAAGCTTTCAGGAAGGTATCAAAGAGTTTTAAGCACTATCGTAACACGCAGATCGCTCACTTTCACCGTACTCATAGCATTTTGCGCTGGTATTTATTTTCTGAATAATAATCTTCCATCAGGCTTTATTCCAAACGAAGATCAGGGCATGTTCTATGCTATTATCCAAACCCCTGCCGGTTCTTCTTTAGAGCGTACTAATCAAATTGCGGAAAAATTACAAAAAATTGCTGAAGGAGTTGATGGTGTGCAATCCGTTTCTTCCTTAGCAGGCTATGAGATATTGACGGAAGGAACGGGATCTAATTCAGGAACTTGTTTAATAAATTTAAAAAGCTGGGAAGACCGAAAGCATTCAGTTCAGGAGATAATTACTGAATTAGAAGATAAATCAAAAGATATCTCAGGTGCAACCATTGAATTTTTCCAACCACCTGCGGTGCCTGGTTATGGAGCTGCTGGAGGGTTTGAATTACGTTTGCTGGACAAGGCAGGATCTGGTGATTACAAGAAAATGGAGACGGTGAGTCTTGATTTTGTAAAGGAACTAAATAAACGTCCCGAACTGTCGTCAGTCTTCACTTTTTACAGCGCCAGTTTCCCGCAGTATATGCTAAAGATTGATAACGATCTTGCTCAGCAAAAAGGTGTTACCATAGAGAATGCGATGAACACGATTTCCACCTTAGTAGGTAGTAATTATGAGACGAACTTCATCAAATATGATCACCAATACAAGGTTATAGTGCAAGCCTTGCCACAATACAGAGCTATGCCGGAGGATATTTTGAAGTTATATGTTAAGAACAACCGTGACGAAATGGTGCCCTACTCGGCTTTTATGAAGATGGAGAAGGTATACGGGTTGTCTGAAATAACTCGGCATAACATGTATAACTCCTCGGAAATTAGCGGATCAGCTGCACCTGGTTACAGTAGTGGAGCCGCCATTGACGCTATTAAAGAGGTAGCCGAAAAAACTTTACCTAGAGGTTTTGGGATATCTTGGGCAGGTATTTCTGCAGATGAGGTTGCAAGGGGCAATGAAGCCATTTACATCTTTATTATTTGTTTATTATTTGTATACCTAATTCTTTCTGCACAATATGAGAGTTTTATTTTGCCATTGGCAGTAATACTTTCACTACCCGCCGGCATTTTTGGGGCATTTTTGCTACTCAAGCTGCTGGGTCTAGAGAATAATATTTATGCACAAGTGGCCATGGTAATGCTAATTGGATTACTTGGAAAGAATGCCGTATTAATAGTAGAGTTTGCGGTTCAGAAACACCGTGACGGAGCCACGGTTCTTGAGGCAGCTATGGAAGGCTCTAAGGTGAGATTCCGTCCTATTTTGATGACCTCATTCGCCTTTATTGCTGGATTAATTCCATTGGTTCTGGCATCTGGTCCGGGCAAAATTGGTAACAGAACAATTGGAACCGCCGCCGCTGGTGGAATGCTTTTCGGAACTATTTTCGGAGTGCTTATTATACCAGGTTTATATTACATTTTTGGACGAATATCTGAAAGGCATATTCTTGTAAGCGATGAAAATGAAAATCCATTAAGTGAAGAAATTGATCATAATGTATAAACTTAAAATATATAAATTCACAGGATTGCTGGGTATTTGTCTGGCTCTTGCAAGTTGCAAGATTCCGGCAATCATGCAGTCAACTGAAAACAGATCAGTTCCTCAATCCTATGGTATTAATCTGGATTCAACGAATATTTCGGCCACACAGTGGCGAAG
>JACMQM010000157.1 GCA_014376985.1 Cytophagaceae bacterium
AGTCATCCCTCCCAAAAAAACAATTCTAAAAAATATTTACCTCTCCTTTTTCTATGGCGCCAAAATCGGCGTTTTGGGACTTAACGGTTCCGGGAAATCAACTTTGCTTCGATTGATTGCAGGAGTTGACAAAAATTTCATTGGAGACATCGCCTTTAACGGAGCTTATTCTGTGGGACTATTAGAGCAAGAACCACAGCTTGATCCTACTAAGACAGTAAAAGAAGTGGTGGAAGAAGGTGTACAAGAGATTGTAGACTTGCTGAAAAAATTTGAAGACATCAACATGCGTTTTGCCGAACCCATGTCGGATGATGCGATGAGTAAATTAATTGAGGAGCAAGGAATTGTACAGGAAAAACTGGACCATTTCAATGCCTGGGAATTGGATACTCGTTTGGAAAGAGCCATGGATGCATTAAGATGCCCTCCTGCAGATTCCAATGTGGCCAACCTTTCTGGTGGTGAGAAGAGACGGGTAGCTTTGTGCAGACTCTTGTTAAGAGAGCCGGATGTGTTGTTATTGGATGAACCAACCAACCATTTGGATGCGGAGTCAGTGGACTGGTTAGAACAACATTTACAACAGTACAAAGGCACTGTCATAGCAGTAACCCACGACCGTTACTTTCTGGATAATGTAGCAGGTTGGATATTAGAATTGGATAGAGGGGAAGGCATTCCATGGAAAGGAAATTATTCTTCCTGGTTAGATCAGAAACAAAACCGTTTAGCGCAGGAAGAAAAGACAGAATCCAAACGTCAGAAAACATTACAGCGTGAATTAGAATGGGTTCGCATGTCTCCTAAAGCCAGGCAAGCGAAGTCGAAAGCTCGTATCCAAGCGTACGATAAAATGTTAGGGCAGGAGACCAAAGAGAAAGAAGAGAAGTTGGAATTATTCATTCCTGCCGGAGAGAGATTGGGTACGAAAGTAATTGAAACGCATAATGTGTCGAAGGCTTTCGGAGATAAATTGTTGTATGAAAATTTATCTTTCAGTTTGCCACAAGGTGGTATCGTTGGCATCATTGGTCCGAACGGTGCAGGTAAGTCTACTTTGTTTAAAATGATCACCGGTCAGGAAAAACCGGATACTGGAACTTTTGATATCGGAGAAACTGTAAAACTCGGTTATCTAGATCAGGAGCACTCCAATCTTGATCCGACTAAATCAGTATTTGAAACGATCTCAGGAGGAACAGAGTTGATCATGCTAGGCAACAAGCAAGTGAATGCAAGAGCCTATGTAAGTAAGTTCAATTTTGCGGGATCAGATCAGGAAAAGAAAGTAGGCGTATTATCAGGCGGAGAACGCAACCGATTGCATTTGGCCTTGACATTAAAGACAGGCGCTAACCTGTTGCTACTGGATGAACCAACCAATGATTTAGACATAAACACACTTCGTGCCTTAGAAGAAGGATTAGAAAACTTTGCAGGTTGTGCCGTAGTCATCTCCCACGACCGTTGGTTCCTGGATCGCATCGCTACCCACATCCTCGCTTTTGAAGGAGATTCTCAAGTCTACTGGTTTGAAGGGAACTATTCAGAATACGAAGAAAACCGCAAGAAGCGTTTAGGTGATGAAGGACCGAAACGTATTCGCTACAAGAAACTAGCGAAGTAATACTTCGTTTTATTGTGTAAGCTTATAAACTCCAGATTGTGCCATTGGTGGTATCAATCTGGAGTTTATTCTTTTTTGGGACACGGTGTAACGGTTTGGTGGTAGGCATAACAAAATGAATTTGTGCTTCTCATTTAATTAATTCTATTTAGTTTATAGAATTAGTAGAATTTAGCATCTAACCCATAACATTATGTCTACACCACATCACTTCGAAACACTACAGCTTCATGCCGGACAGGAAGCAGATCCGGTAACTTTATCAAGAGCGGTTCCGATTTATCAAACCTCTTCCTATCAGTTCAAAAGTTCAGAACATGGGGCCAATCTTTTTGCATTAAAAGAATTTGGTAACATCTACACTCGCATTATGAATCCAACTACGGATGTATTTGAGAAGCGTATCGCAGCGCTTGAAGGCGGAGTAGCAGCATTAGGTGTAGCTTCAGGTCAGGCGGCTCAGTTTGTTGCTCTGAACAATATTTTGCAAGCAGGAGATAACATCGTATCTACATCATTTTTGTATGGAGGTACTTACAATCAGTTTAAGGTGGCGTTTAAAAGATTGGGCATCACCGTTAAATTTGCTGATGGAGACAAAGCAGAATCTTTTGACACATTGATTGATGGGAAAACAAAAGCGATTTATTTAGAAACGATAGGAAATCCTGAATTCAATGTGCCAGACTTTGAAGCGATCTCTGCGGTAGCAAAGAAACATGATATTCCTTTGGTTGTCGATAATACCTTCGGTGCAGCGGGTTATCTTTTCAGACCGCTTGAGCATGGAGCCAACATCGTTGTAGAATCTGCTACCAAATGGATCGGAGGACATGGTACGAGCATTGGAGGAGTCATCGTAGATGGAGGAAATTTTAACTGGGGCAACGGAAAATTCCCTCAATTCACGGAGCCTTCGGAAGGGTATCATGGATTAAATTTCTGGGAAGTGTTTGGGAGCAATGGCTCTTTCGGAAATATAGCTTTCATCATTCGAGCCAGAGTAGAAGGCTTGAGAGATTTTGGTCCGGCGTTGAGTCCTTTCAATTCATTTTTACTACTGCAAGGAATCGAAACCTTATCCCTTCGTGTGCAACGTCATGTAGAGAACGCATTGGAATTAGCGAAATGGTTGGAAAAACACCCACAAGTAGAAAAAGTGAATTACCCAGGACTAGAAAGCAGTCCACATCATGCATTGGGAAAGAAATACCTGAAGCGTGGTTTTGGAGGTGTACTTTCATTTCAAATCAAAGGAGATAAAAAACAAGCCGACCGGTTCATCAACGAGCTGAAACTAGCGAGTCACTTAGCCAATGTAGGTGACGCTAAAACGCTTATTATACATCCTGCCGCTACTACACATCAACAATTAAGTGATGCCGAACAAAAAACGGCTGGGGTAAAATACGGTGTATTGCGAGTAAGCGTGGGCATTGAACACATTGATGACATCAAGGCAGACTTTGATCAGGCCTTTAAAAAAGTAGAAGACGCCGCACTGGTGCATGCAGACTAAAACAATCAGCCCCTACACCGGAAAGGAAATGGTATATATAAGTTTAACTCTTGTTCTGTGTTGGATTAGCCCGATACAGAACAAGAGTTTTGTTTGATTTATAGTAACTGGGTTGGTGTAATTTGCGTTAGGGATTGAGCCATTGTTTGAGCTCTTTTTCTTTGATTTTTTCTCAAGGATTATACGATAGGATGGATTCAAAGAAAAAAGCGAGTGGTGAAAGCCCGGCCCGAAGGCAACGCCATCTTATTTATCAATTAAGTGTGCTTGTAAGCGATCTTAAAACAGACTCATTTTATTCGCATAAGAATATAGTAGCAGGAGTTAAGCGCGTTCCCTTCGGCCGGGCTTTCGCTACTCGCTTCCTCTAAAAAAGCGGAGAGCTCAGACAGTGGCTCAATCCCTGATTCTAATCAAGCGTTAATATCCAAACTAATCGTACAGTGAAAAAAATTTAATGAATACAATTCTCATCCGCATCTCCATCTTCTTTTTTCTCTTTTTCTTTTTCTTTTTCTTTTTCTTTTTCTTTCTCTTTCTCTTTCTCTTTCTCTTTCTCTTTCTTCTTTTTTTCTAGGAGTAACTCAGGTTTCCCTGCATTCACCCAGCAGGTATACCAGCAGTCTGCTGTAAACTTGATGGCTTTTTGTAGACGCTCTTCTACCATGTGATCCATGCGTTCATTGTAACGCTTGCAAAATAAAGTAGAATAAGTTTTCACCGGCATTCCGTTGCGGTGTTCGATGGTGTATTTTTTTCGTTCTGTTAATTGAAGTGAAACGAGTCGTTCTTCTTCTAATACTTTTTCTACCAAGGCATGCGATTCAAAAATGCATTTCCAAACACTATCAGCGGGAGAGACCAGATAATTAGCGTTTCCTACCCATAAAGAATAACGATCATAAAACAATTCTGGCAAGCGACTTTCCCATAAACCATGTATTCCATGTTGATTCGTAAATTGTCCGTTGTAATTACTGGTAGTATGTAAAGGCACATGTGCATCACCGATGTAATGTCCCAGATCGGCAGAGTATTTTAAAATGTATTCTGTGTTTTGTTCTTTGAAAGCTTGCTCTAATTTTTTCATGTTGAGCAAAATCGTCCAGGGAACTGTGCCGTGTCTTTTTAAACTGTCCTCTGAATAAAGCTCTATTGCTTCATAATAAGAAAAGGCGGCCTGGCGTGCGGTGATTTCAGGATAATGATCAAGATCAATATAATGCCTAGCTGCTTCTTCCAAAATGATATAACGCCTTTTATCTGGATCAACAGCATGTTCGCTGAGAAACAGACTCGAGCCTTTGTAAAACCTCAGCATTTGGGGCGGAAGTGAAAAGACTGCCTGGTAATTAATCTTTTTGTGAGCAAAGAAACCCCATGAGAACAAAAAAGGGATAGACAGGAGAAGCAAAAAATAAGCTCCTTTTGAAGAGTATAGTCGCATAAAGGCTTAAAAATGGTTTAAAATGACAATTAATCTTCTAGATTAATTTGTAAAAGGTATTTGCGAATATTAAAATAATAATTAACTTTGCAATCCTAATAAGAAATTGAAATTACAAATAGATATGGCAAATCATAAGTCGGCTGAAAAAAGAATTCGTGGAAATAGAGCTAAATATTTGATAAACAAGTATCAAATGAAAACTGCTCGTACGTTTATCAAACGTTTCAAGACAGCTACTGAAAAAGCGGAAATCCTGGATCTTTTCAAAAAAGTATCTAGCATGATTGATAAATTGGCTAAAAAAGGCATTATCCACAAAAACAATGCAGCCAACAAGAAATCAAAATTAGCGAAGCATTTCAATGTAAAAACTCAGGCATAGTTTTAAGCCTCTGTTTTTTTTATAGATATTGTCCCGTGTTAGATGCTAACACGGGATTATTTTTTTAACTATTTTTTATGGAAGACCATTCGAAACACCTACCCATTCAGCAATGGGCAGAAGAAGAAAGACCACGCGAAAAAATGTTGCTCAAAGGAAGAGCTGCGCTATCTGATGCAGAATTGATTGCTGTATTACTTGGTTCAGGAATGGCCAAGCAAAGCGCCGTAGACCTAGCCCGCCAGGTATTGAAGCGGTGTCATCATAGCTTGGATGAGCTGGGTAAATTGGCCATTCACGATTTGACAAAGATTAAGGGAATAGGACCGGCAAAAGCAATCACTCTAGTCAGCGCCTTTGAATTGGGAAGGAGGCGAAATTATACTGACAACAAGGAGCGCATAGTGCTGAAGGCTTCGCAGGAAGTATATGAGTACATGAAACCTCATCTGCTTGATTTGTCCCATGAAGAATTTTGGGTGTTATCCCTCAATCGCGCGAATGTGGTCATCCGCGCCAGCAAGATAAGTTCAGGCGGATTAGCAGGAACAGTAGTTGATACACGCATGCTGTTTAAAGAAGCATTGGAAAATCTTGCCAACAGTATTATATTGGTCCATAATCATCCTTCGGGGACATTAAAGCCTAGTGAAGCAGATGAATACTTGACTAAAAAATTAGTAGAAGCAGGAAAGTTTTTAGAAATACCGGTACTCGATCATCTAATATTTACAGACAGAGGGTACTACAGTTTTGCAGACCATGGCGGAATTCTATAAGATCAAGAAGAAATACGTTTTAAGAGCAAGCATTGCTTTGGGAATTGTGCTGGTCGCTATTTCCTTAATCATTAATGCGCTGAGAGTAAACGAGTATAAGATTACGATTGCTAAAATCCGTAACCAGAAGGACGAGTATTTTAAAGAGTCAGAAACTTCTCCTATTCCCAATCAGGAAAATTTCAGAGGCTTGTTGTATTTTGATACAGAACCCCGATACAAAGTCTCCGCTAAACTTCAATACATCGATACGCTGTCACTCATCCGTGTATTGCGCAATGACGGAAAACTTACTCAATACAAACGTTTTGCTCATGCTACATTTATGTTGGACAATATCTCTCATACCGTTGTTTTATTGAAGCTGCTCAATGAAGAGGAAGGGAATTTATTTCTGCCTTTCACAGATATGACCAATGGGAAGGAAACATACCGTGCAGGCCGTTATCTCGACATCAATTGGAAAAAGGGACAAAAAAACTTAGATATTGATTTCAATTTGGCTTATAACCCATATTGTGTATACAATTACAAGTATAGTTGTCCGATTCCTCCAAGAGAAAATTTTATTAAAGCCTTCATCCAGGCAGGAGAAAAAATGGCTCCGGAGCAAGACTAAACGTTGATGAGCAGTAGCATATTCAGGCGAAATCAAAACGCTGGGAGTTAATACAACGGAATGAATAATATGATTTTTATGAGGCGCATGGTCTAAAGCGTTTTTTAGAATAAATGAAGGGCGTAAAGGATAAAATCCGTATTTTTGTTTCTTCGAAAATCAGCATATACTATTTCATACCATGAAGATATCTTACAAGTGGCTTAATCAATTCATCACGTTAACCGAAACACCTGAAGAGGTGGCTACGAAGTTGACTTATTCCGGTTTGGAAGTAGAAGCAGTGGAGCTATACGAACCGTTTAAAGGAGGATTGGAAGGATTAGTGGTGGGTAAAGTGTTAGCCTGCGAACGAATTCCTGAAACAGAAAAATTGCATAAAACTCAAGTAGATATTGGCAATGGAACGGTATTGCCAATTGTATGCGGAGCGCCTAATATAAAGAAAGGATTAACAGTGGTTGTTGCTCCATCCGGTGCAACGCTTTATCCATCGCACGGGGGAGAGCCTTTGAAAATCAAAAAAGGCAAAATCAGAGGAGAAGTTTCTGAAGGCATGATTTGCGCAGAAGATGAAATAGGATTGGGTGGTTCTCATGCCGGTGTGATCGAATTATCTGAGGAGTGGGGGGCGGGTACAGCCGTTGCCAAAGTATATAAGATAGAATCAGATTACGTTTTTGAAATCGGTTTAACACCTAACCGCGCCGATGCCGCTAGTCATAGAGGAGTTGCAAGAGATTTGAAAGCTCTATTTAAAAGAGAATTGAAGCAACAAGAAGTACATACCATGGCTAACGCTTTACCTGTGGCTGCTGTAAGTATTGAGAATAAAGAAGCTTGTCCGCGCTATACTGGTATAGTTTTAAAAAACGTAAAAGTAGCAGCTTCGCCGGAGTGGCTTCAATTTCGTTTGAAATCCATTGGATTAAATCCGATCAATAACGTAGTCGACATTACTAATTACATTTTGCACGGTTGGGGACAACCAATGCACGCGTTTGACTTTGACAAAGTAAGCGGTGGGGAAATCATCGTGCGTAATGCAAAGAAAGGTGAAACACTGCTCACGCTGGATGGTGTGAATAGAACATTGATTGAATCAGATCTTGTGATCTGCAACGGTTCTGAACCTATGTGTATCGCTGGAGTTATGGGCGGGTCTGTTTCTGGGGTATCTGAAAAGACAACATCCATATTTTTAGAGAGTGCTTACTTTCACGCAACACCTGTTCGTAAGTCATCTCAAAAACATGCCATTAAATCAGATGCATCATTCCGTTTTGAACGAGGAACTGATCCTAATATTCCGGCGGAAGCTTTACAAATTGCGGTTGCTTTATTAAAAGAAATAACCGGTGCAGAATTGGCATCGTCTGTCTTTGATAGTGCTCCGTCTGTTGTGGCTCCGTTTGAAATAAAAACTACTTACGCTTATATTTCTGATTACATAGGTAAAGATATACCAGTAGAAACCATTCGTACGATCTTAACGGATCTGCAAATACAAGTAACGGATAATGGTAACGGACAGTTTACAGCCTTGGTGCCTCCATTCAAAGTTGACGTGACACGTCCGGCGGATTTAGTGGAAGAGGTGTTAAGAATATATGGATATGATAATATTCCGTTGTCGTCTTCGTTGTCTACGAATTTTCTAGCGCAGCACCCGATCAAAGACAGGGACAAAATGCAGAAGAAACTTTCTTCAACGCTTTCCGGTGCCGGATTTTCAGAGATCATCACCAATTCATTAACGACTCCTTCTTATGCTGCGATATTGGGTAAGCAGGATACCGCAGTTGAAATTCAAAATAAACTGAGCGAAGAATTGGGCGTCATGCGCCAGGATCTTTTATTCTCAGGACTGGAAGTCTTGAGGTATAACATCAACCGTAAACAGCAAGACCTGAAAATGTTTGAGTTTGGCTTTGTTTACAAAAAAGGAGCAGTTGCGGGACAATTTATAGAAGAACATAAATTAGGCTTGTGGACTTGTGGGGCTGAGCAGTCAGGCTCATGGCAACAAAAGACAGAAGAAGCCGATTTTTATTCTATTAAACAGGCATTAGCGCTTTTGTTGGATAAACTGAATATCACAAAATACGAATTGAAGCCTTTACAGCAGACTTTACCTTTTAAAGAAGGATTGGAATTGTTCATTCAAAACAAACCAGTAGGAAGCTTGGGATTGGTTTCTCCGGATATCCTGGCAAAAGTGGACATCAAAATACCTGTGTATGCCGCAGAACTGGATACTGCGCTTTTACTGAAAGCCTACGACAACTTGCCATTATACCAGGAAGTGACTAAATTTCCTGAAGTAAAACGTGACTTGTCTTTGGTAATCGATAAAAAAATCACTTTTGATGAAATGAAGAAGATTGCGGCTAAAGTAGAGAAAAAGCTCATTTCAGACATTAATGTCTTCGATGTGTTTGAAGGAAAGCAGTTGGGAGAAGACAAAAAGGCTTATGCCATCAGTTTTACACTAGTTGATAAAACACAAACGCTGACTGACAAAGTGATTGATCAAACTATGGAGCGGTTGATTGAAGCGTATGAAAAAGAATTGGGCGCCGTAATTCGTAAATAAAACAATAATGGAAGAGCATTTTGCACCCAAACTCATCGTATTAGAAGATAAGATCAAAAAGTTGATCGAAGTCTATGATCAATCCTTGCAGGAAGCGAAGGAATTGAGGGAGGAGAATGCTTTTTTGAAATCTTTGGTAAAAAACAGAGAAGAGGAAATTAAAAACTTTCAAAATCGAGATAAAATCAGTAAAATTGTAACAACCTTGGCTGATGATACGCATAGGAAAGTTGAGCTAAAGCTCAAAATCAATGAGTATATCAGGGAGATAGATAAGTGTATAGCTTACTTAAAGGAATAACTAAAATCTTCCTTAACTAATATGGGGGATTTATCAATAAAAATAAAAATAGGAGACCGGGAATATCCCATGAAGGTGAAACCGGAAGAGGAAGAGCGCGTGAGGCTTGCCGGTAGGCTGCTGAATGACAAGCTCAAGACCTTCCGTGAACACTTCAAGATAGACGACAAGCAGGATCTATTGTCTATGATTGCATTTGATGCACAAGCAGGATTGCTTAAATCAGAACACAGTAAAGTAGATTTGCTAAAGAAGTTTGAAGACAAGATCGCTGAGTTAGATGACTTGTTGACCCGTACCCTAAAAAGATAGTTATTCTCCCTGATCATTGCTGTTCCTAAATGTCATCTGCTGAGTCATATATAACCCATATACTCATGCCAGAATTAATATTATATATTGTTATTGCCGCAGTAGTTGCACTCGCTGCAGGTGTTGTGATTGGAAGATATCTTTTGATCCAGTTTTTCAAGAAACACGAAGAGGACAGTAAAGAGAAAAGTAAGCTGATCATCAAAGAAGCCCAATTGCAGGCTGAAACCACCAAAAAAGATAAAATACTGGAAGCAAAGGAGCATTTCCTAAAGCTTAAATCAGAGTTTGAAGATGATTCTAACAAAAAGAAAAACCTGATCATTCAAAACGAGCAAAAAATCAAACAGCGTGAGCAAACGGTTTCCAAACAATTGGAAACGAACCAACGCCGCGAAGCAGAATTGGACAGTATGCGTGAAAATCTTTCGGCACAACTGGAAATCCTGAACAAACGCAAAGAAGAAACGGAGAAGGTAAGACTGTCTCAGGTTGCCAAATTAGAAAAAATTGCTAACCTAACTGGTGAAGAAGCGAAAGCACAATTGCTGGAAGCCATGAAGGAAGAAGCAAAAACGGAAGCGTCCTCTTACATTAAAGGCATTACAGACGAAGCAAAACTGACTGCAACGAAAGAAGCGAAGAAAATCGTTTTGGAAACACTGCAACGTACCGCTACAGAACATGCCATTGAAAACTGTGTGTCTATTTTTAACATTGAAAGTGACGACATCAAAGGGAAGATCATTGGTCGTGAAGGCCGTAACATCCGTGCGCTGGAAGCAGCGACAGGAGTAGAGATCATTGTAGACGACACACCGGAAGCGATCATCATTTCAGGATTTGATCCGGTGAGAAGAGAAGTAGCTCGTTTGTCTTTGCACAGATTGGTAAGTGACGGTCGTATTCACCCGGCACGTATCGAAGAGATTGTTGCAAAAACATTCAAACACATCGACGATGAAATCATCGAAATCGGCGAGCGTACAGTCATCGACTTGGGTATTCACGGCTTACATCCTGAATTGATCAAGATGGTAGGACGTATGCGTTTCCGTTCTTCATACGGACAAAACTTATTGCAACACTCACGCGAAGTAGCTAACCTTTGTGCTACGATGGCGTCTGAATTAGGCTTGAATGCTAAGGTTGCCAAGCGTGCAGGTTTACTACACGATATTGGAAAAGTAAGTCCGGATGAACCAGAATTGCCTCACGCGATTTTAGGTATGGAGCTGGCTAAGAAATACAAGGAATCTCCTGAGGTCTGCAACGCTATCGGTGCTCACCATGACGAGATCGAAATGACAAGCATGATTTCTCCGATCGTTCAGATCTGCGATGCGGTATCTGGTGCAAGACCAGGTGCTCGCCGTGAAGTGATGGAGTCTTACATCAAACGTTTGAAAGAACTGGAAGCATTGGCATTATCATTTGATGGTGTTACTAAATGCTATGCTATTCAAGCAGGACGAGAGTTACGTATCATGGTAGATGCCGATTCAGTCAACGATGAAAAAGCAGGTATGCTATCTTTTGAGATTTCTAAGAAAATAGAAACAGAAATGCAGTATCCGGGACAGATTAAAGTAACGGTGATACGAGAAATGAGAGCCATTAATTACGCTAAATAAATTTCAATGCTCCTTGCTGTTTTAGTAAGGAGCCTTTTTTTATCTTTTTTAATAGTTGTATGAAAATATTATTTTTAATCACCTTTTTTTGTTTCATGAGTATTATTCATGCAAGTGCTCAAGCTACCGCCAAAGATTCTATAGCACTCATTGAACAAGAGCGTATAGAGTTGGAACTCATGCAGCGACGTATTCGTGAAAAGCAAGATAGTTTGGTGAGAGAGCGTGTAAAAATTAATGAAGAACAAAAAAGAATAGAAGCAGCGAAAAGGGTAGAAGCTACAAGAAATAATCCTGCTCCATTACAATCTGCAAACGCACCTACACCTATTATCATCTCTAAACGTAAAGTAAAAAACGTAGTAGGCTTTGCACCGGTGCAAATGCTGATTACAGGATTTGATTTATTTTACGAACGTGTTATAGGTGAAAAAACTTCTATTGTACTCAGTGGGGGATACCATGGAATGGAAAATTTCCCCAGACAAAATAGTTCTGGCGCAGGTTATTCTAACAGCAGCACTACACTGGGCACCGCTTTTTTGGGAGGGGACAAGGTCGCCAATTATGGTGTCAGAGTACAGGTACAGCTTAGAGCATATTTGTTTGAAGAAGTAGAGGTATTAGAAAAACTATATATTGCCCCTACATTTCTTTACAAGCATGATGAAATGGTACGCCTGAACAATCGCTACGCTCTTAATAATAGTGTCTCACCAGAATATAATCACTATTTCGCAGAAGCCGTTGTACCGGGCCTGGACATTGGGTATCAAATTAAAGTACTCCGTTACTTTACCGTTAATCCTTTTATTGGATTTATGTACACCGTTCCCATCACCGGAAAAGATGATGCGAATGAAGTGAATATTGACTTTCTTAATCCGTATAGGCAAAACTTGATGGTTCGCACAGGGCTGACTATTGGGTTTACTTTTTAAAGGAGAAATTGTATGAGACTTTATTTTTTTACTACATGGTGTTTAGTCTTTTTGATCTGTGGAGTATCTACTTACGCCCAGTCTACTTCTGACCCTTCAATAGAGGCGCAACTAGAACAAGAGCAAAGGGCCTTGAGAACTCAGCAATTACTACTTCAACGGAAGAAAGATAGTTTGTATAACGTCAATGCTGCTCTTCAGCATAAAGTGAAAGCAGAACAAAAGAAAACAGCAGAGATGACGCATCGCAAATATGCTCGCGCGATTGCGTATGATCCTGTTTATAGTCTTTTTTATTACGGTGTTTCGTTTTCATACGAAAGAGCGTTGGCTCGAAGTCGCTCTTTATATATAAGTTTGGGTCTTTATGATTTTATTGGATTAAATGAATACAGGAATACACAGGAAGACCGCTCCTACCTCAAGTCTACTGCGGGTTATCGTTGTTTGATGGAATATCGTTTTTACTTATTGCCAGCAGGATCTGTTTTTAGCGGAGTATATGCAGGACCTTCAGTATACTACAAGCAACGCTTAGAAGATGTTTCCGAAAATACTAAAGATAGCCTGGGTCATTATACATATACTTTTGAAGATCGTGCAAGGTTTGGAAGTGCCATAGGTTTGGGTGTCGTTGTAGGTTACCAGATACGCATGTCTAATCGGTTTGTATTTGATGCCTATGTTCGGATTGGCGGAAACATTGGTTTTGGAGATCACAAAGAATCACCGTTGATCGGAAAAGCGATTATCGATCCCTATAACACATCGGGTTTTTTAGGAACAGGTGCTTCGATCGGGTATAAGTTTTAGAAGAAGTGGAGTCCATAGATGTTAGTTATTATTCGTAGAAAAATAAAACTAAGCAATTGTTTAGTTTCTGCTGGTTAATTTAGAGCGAGGAGGGACAAGCCAAGAGTTAGTTTTTCTAAAGTGTGCGCATGAAGCCCAGTATGTACTGGTCAGTAAAGTCATTCAACAAATAAAGGTTAAGAAAGCACATCAAGTGGAACGCTATAATGAAGATTTTGCTCTGTTGTAGTCTTGCCAATAAAGGCTTTTAATAATATGTTTTATACTAACAAAAAATAAATATAGCTCTTGGCTCGCCTCTCTTAATTCTAAATTAATCAGCAGACTCTATTTTTTTTCGGCATTCATAAAGTAAAAAAGTCTAGCTAAAAGCCAGACTCTGTATTAGCAAACACGTCTACCTAATGCCTGTTTCTATTCAAAATAAATTATTGTTTTTGGTAGTAATGCTTTTATTTTTTTCTGTTCAGCAGAAGATAGTTCGTTACCAACAAGGGTTAATGTTTTTAGATTTTTAAGGTTGGCAATTTCCATCGGTAAAGTAGTAAGTTTATTCAGCGCCAAATCCAGGTTCTCTAAAGAAGTAAGCATGGCGATGGATGGAGGAAATTCTGTCAGACCATTTTGACGCAAGGTCAAAGTTTGAAGTTGTTTTAGGTTACCTATTTCTAAAGGCAATGTTTTAATAGGATTTTTATTCAGGTTCAATTCTTTCAAGTGAATCAATTTACCTATAGAAGGAGAAAGTGCGGTCAATTTATTGCTGCCTAGGTCAAGGGAAAGAAGTTTATCTAATGATTCCCATTCTTTAGAAAAAGTAGTCAGTTTGTTATTGAACATATTTATTTTTACTAAATATATCAACTTATTACAACCTGCCGGTAAATCTGTTAATACTTTTGAGCTAAAGTCTGCACAGTATACTATTTCAGGTTCTTCAAAGGCGCCATCCAGAGGGAAACATTCTCCCATACAGCCTTTTTCTAATTTAACTGCTGCTTCTTTTTTACCATAGTGCATCGCC
>JACMQM010000158.1 GCA_014376985.1 Cytophagaceae bacterium
AAAAGATCCTGCCGCTATTTTAGATTCGAATTCCCGATGGACAGAAGAGTTACGCCAATGGCCTTCTTTGCGTTTTGCTTTAGAAACTGCCTGGCTTGATTATGCACACGGTGGTGTACATACATTGTACAACAATGCTTTTGTAAAAGGAACGCAAGCCATACCCATCAATGGACTTGTGTGGATGAATACATTGGAACACATGCAGGCGCAGATCGAAGACAAATTGAAGCAGGGGTATCAATGCCTCAAATTGAAAATCGGTCATCATGATTTCGCAGCTGAATTAGAATTATTGGAAAGACTGCGTGATCGTTTTTCTGTCAAAGAATTAATGATCAGAGTAGATGCAAATGGAGCTTATCAAAAGGAAAATGTATATCCTATGTTAGAAGCCCTTGCTAAATTGGACGTGCATTCTATCGAGCAACCTGTTGCAGCCGGACAATCGGATGTGATGTCTGACTTATGTGAACATAGTCCGTTGCCGATTGCCTTAGATGAAGAGTTAATCAAGCATAGTTTACTGGAAGAAAAGTCAGAAGTATTGCATCAATTAAAACCTGCCTACCTGGTGCTCAAACCTTCTTTGCACGGCGGTATGATGGGTTGTAAGGAATGGATTGAACTAGCTACTCAACAAAACATAGGCTGGTGGATGACCAGTTATTTGGAATCTTCTATCGGCCTGAATGCTATTGCCCAGTTTACGTGCGAGTATAGCACCTCTATTTTTCATGGATTAGGCACGGGACAAATTTATACACATACTATCCCTTCTCCATTAGAAGTTCAGACAGGCCAACTGACTTATCATCCTATGAAAAAATGGGGAAGTCCTTTAGACTTAAGCTAACCTAATCTTAAACTAATTGTATGGCAAGAAATTAATTTTAACGATATTGAATAAAAGGCAATAGGATATGTTGGAGACCAGAGAAGACGAAATTCATTCTACGAAAAAAATCTTTTTTTTCAACAGAGAATATATTTCTGAATTTGTATATGGAGGCATTGACGGAGCCATCACGACCTTCGCCGTTGTAGCCGGTGCTACAGGTGCCGGATTGGAAAGCAGTGTAGTGGTTATACTTGGATTTGCCAATTTGATAGCCGATGGTTTTTCTATGTCAATTGGTAATTTTTTTTCTTCCAAAGCACAAAAAGACAATTATAAAAAAAACAAAGCCTTAGAGTACTGGGAAATAGAACATTTGCGAGAAAGAGAAATTGAGGAAGTCCGCGACATCTATGAGAAAAAAGGATTCAAAGGAGAATTGCTGGATCAAGTGGTAGAGGTAATCATTTCTAATAAGGAGGTCTGGGTAGATACCATGATGAAAGAAGAACTGGGAATGATTGACGATGAGAAGACACCCGTAAGCAGTGCTACCATGACTTTCTTTTCTTTTTTAGCCATTGGCTTTATTCCTATTTTAGCCTATGTATTCCAATCCTGGTTTCAGATTGCTACAGAGAATTTATTTTTCTATTCCTCTATACTTACCGGTGTAGGATTGGCCATTGTGGGCTACTTTAAAAGCATGGTAACAGGAAAGAGTAAAGTGATAGGCATTGTAGAGACTTTATTGCTAGGAGGTATAGCAGCGGCTTTATCTTATGTTGTGGGGAATGTATTGAAAAAAGCTTTTATGTAAAAAAAACAGGGACGAGCCAGGAGGTACGTATAATCTTTCGTATCTGCTAGCTCCTGGCTCGTCCCTATATAGTTTAAAGATTGATTAGTTATCAAGCCCTTTAGTCAGCTTCCCGTCCTTATCGAACTTCACTGCTTCATCTTTTTTATCGTCTTTGGTAATCACGACTTCATAACCGATGAAATCATCGCCTCTATATTATTTGTAAGCTTTAGCAATGACAGCTCCTTTGTGGTGTTTGGCGATACTTTGTTTCACACTTTCCGGTAATTGATCTAACGGTATTTCTTCTTTGGTTTTATCTCGTATTCCGAAAATAATAGATGAAAGAGGTATTGGATGCAGCATATGATCCGAGGGAAAGGATGCATAAGCCAAGCATAAGAATAGGCTTTTTCATACGGGTAGTATTTAGGTAAAGTTGATGGTATCTGGGTTTACAAAACCATGCCTTTATTCTTCCTGCTTTTTAAGCGAAAAAAACGTTTATAAAAAAAGAAAAGGGAAAAATATGATCATTTTTCCCTTTAAATGTAGATGGCTGACAACCTTTAAAAATGGTAGTCTTTATAATCCGATTTAAATTCCTCCGGGTTGAAGACAGGGTTGATGACTACGTTAGTGTATTCGTAGTTTTCGTACAATCCTTCGTTATCGTATACTTTCATCACTAAAGGTACCATGCGTACTTTGTCGATGTACAAAACCATCTTAGAGGAGTAATCATTGGGTATCAATATCGTTCTGCCTGCAAGCGATTCGGTATAACTTTTAATGGATGGATTTTTTTCCAGCATCATGTGTTCGCTTAATTTGAATTTGCCGGCGATGGTCAATAAGGTTTCACCTTTTTGAGCGGTGTAACTTCCATATTTAAAATAAGGATTGTTTAAAGAAACGACCCAGCAGTTATGACTGTCCCATACAACAGAGCCGTCTATTTTTGCCATGGATTCAACCTGATCATTGTATTTGGTATACAGGTGTTCCAAAATAGAAATCACATGATCATAGCCGGAGTTGAATAGGGTATGGTGCTGATTTTCGCGCATGGTACTGCCAAAGGGATCCAGGTTGACACTGAACCAGGGGAAGCCGTTGGGATTGATGAGTGCGTTATTGTTATTGGTGCCCTCAACATACAATACTTCTATGCCTTCTTTGGGAAAGCTTTGCTTTAAATATACTTTTAAAGGATCACGATTCAGTTTACCGCTGGAGATTTGTAAAACGGATTTACCCTTAATCCGTTCTGTTTTTTTCATCGTATAGCTAAGCGTCTTGATGCTATGTGTTTTAGCAAACATCGCTTTGGCAATCTCTAATACATTTTGAGCTTGGCTAATCGTGTGACCAAACAAAACAAATAAGATCAGCAGGAAGAACGTTTTTTTCATAGATGAAGAGAATGCCTTTATTTGGCTTGCAGCAAACTATCTGCGGAGTCAATACTTTGGTTGTAACGGTCTACAATTTTTTGGTATTCGGTATCGTCAGACAATTGCTTTTTTTGGTATTTCTCCATCAGGTTCATCGTTAATATAATCTTCAGGGCCTCTTGATGATCGTGAAGACTTACGCTGCGGTTTTCTAGCTGTGCCGCAGCCAATGCCATGGCCGCGTTTTCCTGGTCGTATGCATATTGACTTTTATTCAACAGCAATTCTACACTGTTTCTTAATAAAGAATCCTTAATGTTGTTCAGGTATTGATTCGCAGTAAGGTAGTACTGCTCATTTTTACTGTTATACTTTTTGTAGTCGCCCAACGCTTTTTCTTTGGCTTGATCCACTTCTTTGATTTGCTTATCCAGTGCTATTAATTCAGGTCTTTGTTCTTTCAGTTCAAGATAAAGTAAATCCAACACATTTTCTGTTCTTGTTTCTTGAAGAGAAGCATCAGTGCTTGACAAAGGGACATCTTTTTCTTTGGAAATTTCGCTAGAGCAAGCCGCTAAAAAAAGGCTGATGACAACTAGTAAAAAAGTATTTTTCATAAATAAACGGCGCGATGGATTATCAAGTTAACTATTGCCCGTTAATTTAACAAACGCCAGACTATTTATATGAAAATCAGATGAGTAAAAAAAAGGAACGAGCTAGGAGCTAGGAAGTACGGATTAAATTCAGTCCTCGTGCCTCCTCGCTCGTTCCTAACTTATGCTTGCTTTGCTAATTGTATTTCAGCGATAATATTTACGTCTTCGCTCACCAATACGCCGCCTGTTTCTAAAGCTGCATTCCAGTTTAGCCCCCAATCTTTTCTATTGATTTTGCCCGTAATAGTAAAACCGGCTTTCGTATTCCCCCAGGGATCTTTCGCTATACCGCCAAAGTCTACGTCCAGTTTTACAGATTTAGTCACGTCTTTGATGGTCAGATTACCTTCCAATATTTTACCGTCGTACTTCGCAGAAACAAATTTAATTTGTGGGTATTTTTCTGTATCAAAGAAATCAGCCGATTTCAAGTGCTGATCTCTTTGTTCGTTGCTGGTATCAATGGATGATACATCGGCTGTAAAAGAAATGCTGGAGCCTTTAAAGTCGTCTCCTTCGCTTTGCAGTTCTATGTTAAACGAGTTGAACTGACCCTTTACATTGTTAATCATTAAGTGTTTTACTTTGAAGCCTACTTCGCT
>JACMQM010000159.1 GCA_014376985.1 Cytophagaceae bacterium
AATTAGTAAAGGTCATTTTTTAAACTTCATTTTTATGAATAGAAAATACAGAATAGGCGATCAGCGTCATGCGCATTTCGTAACCTTCACAGTACTGCATTGGATTGATTTTTTTATTAGCCGCTGGCGCCAATATTTATTGGTGCCTTTTTGACATAGGACATCTGTCCGGGCATTCTAATTAGTAAAGGTCATTTTTTAAACTTCATTTTTATGAATAGAAAATACAGAATAGGCGATCAGCGTCATGCGCATTTCGTAACCTTCACAGTACTGCATTGGATTGATTTTTTTATTATAGATGAATAACGGCAGGTTTTTCACAAAAAGTATTGGCCATTGTCAGCAGCATAAAGGGCTTAAAGTATATGGTTATTGTATAATGTCCAGTCATGTACATTTTATCATTCGTGCAGGAGAAAAGGAAGCTTTGGAAAAATATACTCAGTGATATTAAACGCTACACAGCCAAATGCTTTCATGATTTATTGTTGTCAGAGCATACTAATTATGAAAGTCGAAAAATTTGGTTGTTACAATTATTTCAGGATAAAGACAGCAAGAAATTTCAATTATGGCAGCATGGCAATCATCCGATAGAATTAGGAGTGATGAAGTGTTTTATCAGAGATTGGATTATATTTCATCCTAATCCATAGCAGCATGTTTAGTAGATCAGCCTGAAGAATGGAGATACAGCAGTGTAAGAGATTATGCAGGTAAGCTACGATTAATAACATTAATTGAGAATTGAAACCCGGGCAGAAGCCCTATTTGAAGAAGGCACCAATAGATATTGGCGCCAGCAGGTGTGTTATATTTCATCCTAATCCATAGCAGCATGTTTAGTAGATCATCCTGAAGAATGGAGATACAGCAGTGTAAGAGATTATGTAGGCAAGCTACGATTAATAACATTGGTTGAGAATTGAAACCCGGGCAGAAGCCCTATGTGAAGAAGGCACCAATAGATATTGGCGCCAGCAGGTGATACAGCAGTATAAGAGATTATGTAGGCAAGCTAGCTTTACAAAAATCTCATAATTGTAACCCAGCTATTCTTTTTCCGTAAATACAATTTGAAACCAAAACCAATCACCATGAAAAGAAATTCATTATTTCGTATCATTTTCTTTGCTTTGTTTTACATCGCCATTAATTTTTCTTCACAGGCACAAACGGTCTATGTAACAGATGGAGGCAAAAAATACCACATGAAAAATTGTTCCGTAGTGAATACTGGTAAGAAGGGGATGGAACTGAATGAAGCCAAGAAGAAAGGCTATGCGGCTTGTGCCGTATGCAAACCGGACGAGAAAAAGACAGCGGCAGAAGAGCCGAAGAAAAAGAAATAAGTGGTCAATAGACAGTTGTCTGTGATCAATAAAAAAGGGAAGAGGGTACTCTTCCCTTTTTTATTTTTTCTGACTACTGACCACTACGTTAATTCCGTATACCCAAACAACGAACTATATTGCACACAATACACCAACACATATTTATAATCCGCACTATAGTTTGCTGAAGTAACATCAAAGGTGATGCTGCTGTTGGTATAACCGGTAGTGAGCTTTGTAATTTCTATTACATTACCGGCACTGTAGCTACTGGTTTTAGAAAGGTATACATGCACATCAGGACCTGCTGTCATGTTGAAATTATAGAGTCTTAATTTCTTTACTTCAGGATTTCCCTCTTTGTATAAAACCGATGCACCACTCAAACCATGATCATAACTACTAAAGGTTCCACCACCTATAGTATCGCTCTCAGCAGAAGGAGGCGGAGACATGACTGTTGTAGTTGGACCTAGATCTTCTTTCTTTTTACAGGATGCAGTGACAAAAGTTGTAATACAAGCCATCAGCGTAATCATGAATAGTTTTTTCATAAGAGGACTTTATTTGTTAAAAGGTTTGAAGGTAACAGCCAGCAGGAACATGGAGCTCTTCAATCTGTAACGGTCATTTTCTATTCTTCCGTTATCAAAGGAGAGTTTATCTTCTGTTCTGTATTCTGTAAAGAGAAAACTATAACCTGCTCTGATTCCAAACTTGGCAGAGAACCAATAGCGAATGAAAAACTCTGAGTTGAGTGATCCGATGTCGTTGTCGCTGGTCAGTAATAAATTAAAGGAAGTTGGCTTCGCATAGGTAACAGGTGATTGACCGCCGTCATAAGAACTGGACAATACATTTACTTTTTGCTTTCCGCCAAAGCTGAATCCTGCAGCATCAATATTGAAACCCAAATCAATAGATCTCCAGACCCTGTATTCTATATTGATGGATAAATTAATCAGATTCACTTGTGGTGTGACTGTGGCAATAGTATCGATGTTGTTATCGATAGTGGAGGAGAAGATGGTCAACGGATCTTGTCTTGCACTTGTATAGCGGGACGGGGCAGTGGTGTACCATTTATTGGCACCGACATAAGACGTGAATCGAATGCCGTAACCGATTTTCAAGCGTTGTTTTTTGTGCCCTATACCGTGCAGATGCACCCAGGAAAGAACGCCCGCAGCTTGTTGATCTCCAATGTTGCCGCCGAGATCAAAATAGTTAGTGTAACGGTAGTTATTTTTTTCTTTGGCAGCCTCTTGGGCTTGAGCAGAGAGAACCAAGGATAAAATCAATAGCGCAATAAAGCATGTTGTTCTCATAACAGAGTAATCCGTGGGTATAGCATACGAATCACTCTTTAAAAGTAGAAAAGGTAAATGTTAAAGTCTGTCAGCTAAGCGACACAAAATAGAAAAGAATGAAAAAATCATTCTGGTGGTTATTTAGTATTTTGATGTTATTTGGGTGTCAGGTCTTTCGACCTGACACTGTAGGACGTTAGTAATAAAAATTCTTTTCCATACCAACCGTGTCAGGTCGAAAGACCTGACACCCATAAAAAGAGAGTGGAGAAACAGAAACAGAGCGGAGAAACAATTCCCTTCAGGGGATTTAGCACTTTATTCATCAAAATACCCCACCTGATCCTGTAAACGTTGTATCAGCATATCGCCGATGCGCTTTTTTAGTTCTTTTTCATGGATAAGGTAAAGTTGAAATTCTTCCTGTGTAAAAAGCCCCAGTATAATACCCAGTAAGATATGTTTTAACAAAGGATCTTTTCGTAAACTCTCTTTGATGAATTCCAACCGTTTTGGAATGGTGAGCTGGTAGAAAATGCCCTTGTGTTTCAGCACATGTTCTGTATAGACAGCCAGCAGGAGCTCATTTTGAAATTTAAGAATAGGACGCAGCGTTTGATTTTGAAATGCCTCTTCGGGATTCATTTCCAGATCTTGTTGAATGGAAGAAATGGCAGGACGAATAGTAATTAATTGCTTTCTTATCGACATATATAATTTAAGATCATGCTTGCGTTAGGGATTGAGCCATTGTTTGAGCTCTCCCGCCGTTATTCAGTTTCGATCACACTTTATGATGGGTGGCGGGAAGCGAGTGGCGAAAGCCCGGCCCGCAGGGAAACGCCCTGATTATTCTACTGCTTATTTACAAAAAAATCCAATAATAATTTCCTATAGCCATCAAAATCTCAGGAACAAATTCTATCAACCATGCTATCAATGATATGATTTAAAATAACTCTTCACCTTCATCATCATCACCCCCCAGAAAGCTTCCGTAAAAATACCGGTAGACATTTTTGAAGTGCCTTTGGTACGGTCTCTAAAGATGATCGGTACTTCGATGATTTTAAAACCATATTTCCAGGTCAGGAACTTCATTTCGATTTGAAATGCATAACCCAAGAACTGTACTTTTTTATAAGGAATTGTTTCTAATACCTTATGCGAGTAACATTTGAATCCTGCTGTCGCATCCTGTACCGGCATGCCAGTGATGGTGCGTACGTAGACACTCGCAAAGTAACTCATCAGCACACGGCTGATGGGCCAGTTGACCACTGTCACACCATGAATATAACGTGAACCGACAGCCAGGTCAGCATTCTTTTCAATACAGGTGCGGTAGAGTTCTACGAGGTCATCAGGATCGTGAGAGAAGTCAGCGTCCATCTCACAGATGTATTCGTATTTTTTCTCCAATCCCCAGTCAAATCCTCTGATGTAGGCTGTGCCGAGTCCTAATTTACCTTTTCTTTCCACTAAGAAAAGACGGTCTTGGTAAGCAGGTTGAAGCTGTTTAACAAGCGCAGCAGTGCCGTCTGGAGAGCCGTCGTCAATGATCAATACATCAAATCGTTCCTGCAAAGCAAAAATTCTTTGCAACAAAGCTTCGATGTTTTCAATCTCGTTATACGTAGGTATAACTACTAAGGCGGGTGACTGCATTGATGATTTGTAATTAGATTTTAAATTTTGTCGCCAGGTCATGCGCACGGTGTATACAGTCCGTAATGCTGATACCATAGGGCCAATTAGAACAAATATATACATTCATTTTTTCTAATTGTTCACAGTGGTTTAAAATAGTTGCCATTTTGTCGGTGTATTGTGGAATACCTTTTTTCCAGCTACCCGATTGAGTGTAAACGGGTTCTCCTTTTATACGGTACAGACGTTTGATTTCTTTCAGAATAGCTTCTTCAGCTTGTTCATCGCTTATAGTTGCGACTTCCGGTGTTCTCTTTTCTGTCGCCATACAGGTCAACAGGATTTCATCTGCTGGTGTTCTGTTGTCAAAGGTAGAAGAGTTCCAGATCACGCCTGCAGTAAACAAGGGTTCAACACGAGGATGAAGAGCGCCGAAACCTTTGGGTTCAAAACCGAATTGTTCTTTTTTATAAATCAGGTGCATGTTTCTGACCATGGGATATTCAATGGCTTCAAAACGTTGTGCCCATTCCTCGGAGTGGGAACGTATAACTGTTGCCGCTTCGTATGCCGGTAATGCGAAGACTACTTGATCACAGAAAATAATTTCTTTCGTATGCTCATGATTGACAACAAGATTCCATTTCCCATCTCTTGCCTGCAGGCTTTCCACTTTGCAGTCGTAACGTTTGTTGGTGACTTGATCTGCCAGTGTTTGAATAAATGTTTTCAATCCTCCTTGAAAAGTCAAAGACGTTCTGCGTTGAGGTGGATTTTTTATAAAGCCTTTGAGAATGGAACCGTAATTGCTGATGTTTTTTCCAAGTACAGGAAAACATAAATCAGCCAGCAACTCTTTGGGATTACCTGCATACACGCCGGATACAAAAGGATCGAGTGCATAGTCTGCGGCTTCTTGACCAAAACGTTCATTGATCAAATCGTAGAGTGTGATGTCTGTGCGATACGGTTGGGTATTGAAGTATTCTTTAAAAATATTCAGTCGTTGGGACAAAGAGAAAAACGAACCGAACAGCAAACTCATCGGACCGGATGGAAGCGCGCGGTATTTTCCATTTTTGTAAACGTATCTTTTTTTGCTGATGGCATTGGCTTCAACTATTTCCTGAGTCAATCCGAGTTCCGCAATAAAATCGAGTACGAGTTGATCGGCAAGAATAGAGTTTGCTGCTTTTTCCAGAATCCTGTTTTTTTTAATATCTGTTTGCAGGTATCCCCCAGGCATTGAGCTGGATTCCAGGAGGATATAAGGAGTGCCTTGCTTTTGCAAGCGGTAAGCCAATGTCAATCCTGAAATACCTGCGCCGATGATTGCGATCATGGTTGTTATGTTTTCATCAATAATAACTATTTTTGAGGAATAATGTAGTGTTGGGTTTAGTAGGTTGATAAAGAATGTTAAGCTGAATCACAAGGATGTTTTGGGCGTTCCCTGCGGGCCGGGCTCTCTCTCCAAGTCCGCCCACGCTAGAGCCAACGCGCTTCGGGCTTTCCGCTCGATCCCTAACGCAGCCTCACGTAAGATAGAAAATGAAATGAAAAAATGTGTATTCTTAGATAGAGATGGTGTGATAAACATCGATGATGTTAATTATACTTACAAGGTCGAACAATTTGTATTAGTCAAAGATGTAAAAGAAGCCTTGCAGATAATGCATGACAACGGTTATCTTTTAGTATTGATCACTAATCAATCCGGTATTGCCAAAGGGATTTACACTCATGAGGATGTCACGAAGTGTCATGCGTACATGCATGAAATCACGGGCAGTCTGATCGATGATATTTTTTACAGTCCGTATCACCAAGACTTCACCAATTCCTTGGGACGTAAACCGGGTTCGTTATTATTTGAAAAAGCAATCGCAAAACACGACATCGACATTTCAAAGTCCTACATGGTAGGCGATCGTGGAAGGGATTTGGTTCCGGCTAGAAAATTAGGGTTGACCACCGTGCACATTCACGAAGAAGGACATCTAGCAGAGACGGCGGATTATGTAGCAGTGGATCTGTTGGACGCTGCGAAGTGGATCATCAAAAGAGATCAGAAATCTGAGATCTGAGATCAGGAAAAAAGAAAAAGCTTTCGTAATCAAAAGCTTTTTCTTTTTTCCAATTAATAATTATTCAGATTTCAGATTTCTCACTTTATGTAGCCAAGTATCTTAAGCATCGACTCCTTGTCTTGTTCTTCAGCAAAGAGTTTGTATTCCAATTTACCTTCTGCATCTCTGTTGATCAGGATATGCTTGGGTGCCGGCACCAGGCAATGTTGTATACCACCGTATCCACCCAGTGATTCCTGGTAAGCGCCGGTGTGGAAGAACCCGATGTATTGTTTCTCTTTGGGCTGCAGCTTCGGCATGAACACCATATTTACGTGTGCTTCCGAGTTGTAGTAATCCATGCTGTCGCAGGTGATGCCGCCCAATTTTACTTTGTCGTAAGGCTTGTCCCAATTATTGACGGGCAACAACAAATACTTTTGGTTCAATCCCCAAACATCAGGTAGGGTAGTAATGAACGAACTGTCGATCATGTACCACTCTTCTTTGTCGTTTTGTAGTTTAGAACCTAATACAGAATAGATCGCCGCGCCGCTTTCTCCAACCGTGAAACTGCCAAACTCTGTAAAGATGTTTGGCGTAGGAACACCTTTTTCTTCGCAGATGCGTTTGATGGTTTCTACAATCTGATTGGTCATGTAGGCATAATCATAATCAAAATGCACAGACGTCTTGATCGGCCAGCCTCCGCCGATGTCGATAGAATCCAGATCAGGATTGATGGCTCTGAGTTCGCAGTATTTGTACAAGAAGCGTCGTAATTCACTCCAGTAGTACGTCGTATCTTTGATGCCTGTATTGATGAACAGGTGCATCATCTTCAATTTGAATTTCGGATTGTTGGCTATGCGATTGTTATAAAAATCAATTACATCGTTGTAGCGAACACCCAAACGAGAAGTGTAAAATTCAAACTTCGGTTCTTCGTCTGTTGCCATACGGATACCGATGTTGCAAGTGCCTTTCACACCGGCTTCGTAAGCATCCAGTTCTTCCAGGTGATCCAATACCGGGATGCAATTGAAACCGTCATTGATCAGATCCGAGATGGCTTCGGTGTAAGTTTCTTTTTTATAACCATTGCAGACTACGAATGTATCCTTAGTGATTTTTCCTTTGTCAAACAAAATGCGGACAATCGGAATATCGAAGGTAGAGGATGTTTCGATGTGTATGTCATTTTTCAACGCTTCTTCCAATACGAAACTGAAGTGCGAAGACTTGGTGCAATAGCAGTAGGTATAGGTGCCCTGGTAGTTGTGCTTTTCAATGGCATCCCTGAAAAAACCTTTCGCTTTTTGAATTTGCGAACTGATCTTCGGAAGGTAAGTCAACTTCAGCGGTGTGCCGTACTTTTCAATCACCTCCATCAACGGTACGCCGTTGAAAGACAATTGATTGTTTTCCAATTGAAACTCTTCCGTAGGGAAGTAAAAGGTTTGATCTATAAGGTCAACGTACCTGTCCATTTCTACTCAATAATTAGGTCGCAATAATGCATTAAAATGCATATTTCTGCAAGAGTCAAAGGCTATATCTTTACCATGATGGATATTCACCGATTTTTTAGCATTTTTGTGCCTGTCTTGTCACAAAGAGAGATTACCGAATTGTTATGGAAAAGAAAATAGCGGAGGCTATCCAATCATACTTTACTGCTCAATACCAGATCACTGTTCCGGAAGCACAACTCGCTTTGCAGGAAACCAAAAAAGAATTTGAAGGAGACCTGACCTTTGTCTTGTTTCCTTTTTTGAAATCGACCGGTAAGAAGCTTGAAGACCTGGGTAATGAACTGGGGAATTATCTCGTAGCCAATGTTCCTGGTATTGCTTCCTTCAACATCGTCAAAGGATTTTTGAATCTGGTTTTGGCGAACAATTATTGGAATCAATTATTGACCGACTTCTATACCCATGGTATCCCTAAGCCTGTTCAAGGTCAGGGTAAGAAAGTCATGGTAGAATATTCTTCTCCCAATACCAACAAGCCTTTGCACTTGGGACACTTGCGAAATAACTTCTTGGGTTATTCCATTGCTGAAATATTAAAAGCCTGCGGATACAACGTAGTGAAAGCAAACCTGGTCAACGACCGCGGTATTCACATCTGCAAGTCCATGATCGCTTACCAAAAAGAAGGCCATGGCGAAACGCCTCAAAGCTCCGGCTTGAAAGGTGACCATTTGGTAGGGAAGTACTACGTCTTGTTCGATGCGGCTTACCGCAAAGAGATGAAAGCTTTAATGGAACAAGGCAAGACAGAAGACGAAGCTAAAAAGAAAGCGCCAATCATGCTGGCCGCTCAGGACATGCTCTTGAGATGGGAAACAGGTGATCCGGAAACGATCAAACTTTGGAAGACCATGAACGGCTGGGTGTACGAAGGTTTCGATCAAACCTATCAGAACATCGGTGTCGATTTTGATAAAATGTACTACGAGTCAGACACTTACTTGTTGGGTAAGACGACGGTAGAAGAAGGATTAAAGGCAGGTGTATTTTTCAAAAAAGATGACGGTTCGGTTTGGATCGATCTCACCGCTGAGGGTTTGGATCAGAAACTGGTTTTGCGTGGTGACGGTACTTCGGTTTACATTACGCAAGACTTGGGTACTGCTGATCTGAAGTATAAAGAATTTAACATGGACCGTTCTATATACGTGGTAGGGAACGAACAGGATTACCATTTTGTAGTCCTTAAACATATTCTAAAGAAGTTGGGCCGTCCTTACGCCGATGGTATCTACCATTTGTCTTATGGCATGGTCGATCTTCCATCGGGTCGTATGAAGTCGCGCGAAGGCACTGTGGTTGATGCTGATGATTTGGTACAGGAAATGATTACCACAGCAGAAGCGCGTACCAGAGAGTTGGGTAAGATTGAAGATTTCTCCAGTGACGAAGCCAATAAGCTTTACCGCATGTTGGGCCTAGGCGCGCTGAAATATTTCTTATTGAAAGTGGATCCAAAGAAATCCATGCTCTTCAATCCGGATGAATCAGTAGAGTTCCAGGGCAACACCGGTCCTTTCATTCAATATACGCATGCTCGGATTTCCGCGATCTTAAGAAAAGCGACTCAATTGAACGTATTGCCTTCAGCAGCAGATATTCCTGCTGATTATGTCTTGCACGAAGCGGAACGTAAGGTATTGACTTTGCTAAAAGATTTCCCGGTCAAAACAGAGGAAGCGGCTGAAACTTATTCTCCGGCTTTGGTAGCCAATTATGTCTATGCGCTGGCCAAAGAATTTAACCGCATGTACAATGAGTTACCTATTATCGGTCACAATACAGCCACTGAACAAGCTTACCGTTTAATACTTTGTTCACTCACAAAGCGAACAATCCGGGAGGCAATGCTGTTCGTAGGTATAGAAGTACCAGAAAAAATGTAATCATGCAGCAACAATCACTTTTCAAATTCACACTTATGGGTCTAGGCTATTCTTTTCTTATGTTTTTGACTTCCTGTTTTGGAAGCATTAAAAGTAATCCTCACGGATCTTCCAACGAAAAGGTGGTTGCCAAGGATGATTTCTATGCCATCAAAGTAAAGACGATTGATGGTGCTGATTTAGACCTTCACCAGTTCAAAGGGAAGAAGATTTTGATCGTAAATACGGCTTCTGAATGTGGTTTTACCCCTCAATATGAGGATCTTGAGGCGCTTCATGTGAAGTATGGCAATAAGTTGGTTTTGTTGGGCTTTCCCTGCAATGATTTTGGGGGGCAAGAGCCTGGATCAACTGAAACCATCAAGAATTTCTGTAGCACGAAGTTTCATGTGACTTTCCAATTGATGGAAAAAGTAGAGGTGAAAGGTTCAAACATTCATCCGCTTTATAAGTGGCTGACAGATCCGGCTAAAAATGGTTGGAACGATAAAGCACCAAGCTGGAACTTCTGCAAATACCTGATCGATGAAAACGGTCAGTTGCTGAAGTTTTATCCATCTACAGTAAAGCCATTGTCAGCTGATATCGTAAACGCTTTGTAAGCCAATGAGCCGCACCATTGCCATATCGGATATACACGGCTGTTTCCTTACGTTAGAAAAATTACTTCATAACATTAACTACCAGCCAACAGATCATTTAGTGATTCTTGGTGATTCAATTGACAGAGGTCCACGCTCCAAAGAAGTGTTGGACCTTTTTTTATCTATGCAGGTCAAAGGTCAGGCGCTTACAATACTTAGGGGCAATCACGAGGTCATGTTCTTGGATGCTTTGAGAGATCCGGGTATGGAACCCAGATTTATAAGAGCAGGTGGCGATGCCATGCTCCGTAGTTTTGGGGTACGAAGTGTTTGGGATGTTCCTATCGTCTATAGTGATATGATCAGAAAGACTATTGACTATTTCAAAGATGAAAATGCTCTTTATGTGCATGCTGGGTTTAATTTTTCCAATGAAGATATCTTCTTCGATAGAGAAAGCATGTATTGGGAGCGGGAGATGGACATCGATCCTGTAAAAACAGGAGGAAGACCCGTCATCCATGGACATACACCGACCCTGTTGACAAGTATTGAGAAGATGATTCGCCTCAGAGATCTGGACCATGAAATCAATATTGACAATGGATGCGTGTTTGAAAGAGAAGGCTTTAATCAACTTATAGCTTATTTTCCTCAGACCAATCATTTTGTTGTTCAAAAAAATTGTGATTAATTAGTAACAGGATTACCATTCAGTCGTAAACCATAAGCATTGCATTAAACACAACTTTTAAATGTCAGGAAATTACATTACGTCCTCGCAGTTGGTCGAGGTAGCTTGGGAGGTATGTAACCAAGTCGGAGGTATTTACACCGTAATACGCTCCAAAGTGCCGACCATGATGGAAATCTGGAAGGATAACTATTGTTTGGTTGGACCTTATTTCCCAAACAAAGCGTCTGCTGAATTTGAACCGGAGTCGAATTATGACGATCCGATTGGTAAAGCAGTACTTGCCATGAGAGACAAAGGGATTGAAGTACACTATGGTTATTGGCTGGTATCAGGCAGACCGAAAGTGGTATTGATCAATCCTTACAGTGTTTTCAATCGTCTGGGTGAAATTAAATACGGCTTATGGGAGCACCATGGTATTGCTACTCCTGATCATGACGATTTATTGAATCAGGTGATCGCGTTTGGTTTTACCGTGAAAGAGTTCTTCAGAGAATTGCACGGAACATTAGGAGCAGAAAAACAAATTCTTGCTCACTTCCATGAATGGATGGTAGGTACTGCGATACCGGAAATTCGTTACGAACAATTGCCGATCGCTACCATCTTTACTACACATGCTACCATGCTGGGTCGTTACCTGGCTATGAACGATGGAGATTTCTACGATCACCTGCCTTACTTCGATTGGATGGCGGAGGCTAAAAACTTCAACATAGAGCCGGCTGTATACATCGAACGTGCCGCTACACATGGTGCCAATGTATTTACTACAGTCAGTGATGTAACGGCAAAAGAATGTACATACCTGCTGGGACGTACACCGGATCTGATCTTACCAAACGGTTTGAACATTGAGCGTTTCACCGCCTTGCATGAGTTCCAGAATTTACACAAAGAATACAAAGATAAGATCAATCAATTTATCATTGGCCACTTCTTCCAGAGTTATAAATTTGATTTAGATAAAACATTATACTTTTTCACTTCCGGACGCTACGAATACCGCAACAAAGGTTTTGATATGACATTGGAAGCATTGGCCAGATTAAACTGGAAAATGCGTGAAGCCAACATGGACATGACGGTGGTGATGTTCTTTGTGACCAAGCAGCCATTCCATACCATCAATCCTTTGGTATTGCAATCGCGTGCAGTGATGGAAGAGATCAGACGCACCTGCGACTCCATTGTGGATCAGGTACACGATCGTTTATTTCAAGCCGCTTCCGCATCGAATGATTTGAAACTTCCCGACTTAAGTAATTTCGTTGACGACTATTGGAAATTGAGATTGCGTAGAAACTTGTTGTCATGGAAGTCAACAGAATTACCGATTGTTGTGACACACAATTTGGTTTACGATGCACAAGATGAAATCTTAGGTTTCCTTCGTCAGGCAAACATGGTGAACCATGCAGATGATAAGGTAAAGGTCGTCTACCATCCAGACTTCATCACCTCTTCCAATCCTTTGTTTGGTATGGAATACCATCAGTTTGTAAGAGGCTGTCACTTGGGCGTATTTCCTAGCTTCTATGAGCCTTGGGGTTACACACCACTGGAATCTATCGCATCCGGTGTACCAACAGTTACCAGTGACTTATCAGGCTTTGGAGATTATGTGTTGAACAACATTCCTCAAAACGAAGAAAAAGGAATTTACGTGGTGAATCGCAGAACGCAGGGTTATTACGATGCAGCCGAACAATTGGCCAATCAGTTGTTTGCCTTCGTTCAGCAAACCCGCAGAGAGCGTATCGCGCAGCGTAACCGAGCAGAGAATGCCTCCGAACATTTTGACTGGCACAACCTCGGTATCTATTACGACAAGGCTTATAGATTGGCTTATCAGTACGCTCAAGAAAGTAAATAAAGAGTTTTCAGTGTTCAGTTGTCTGTGATCAGATAAGTATAAAATTAAGTCTATCAGGGTATGTAAAAAGTAGTTTTACATACCCTGATTTTTTTCTGACCACTGACCACTGACAACTGACCACTTTTCCATATCTTAGCCGCTATTAGTCCTCAGCTATGATTCTAAATTACATCTGGATTGCACTGTTCCTTCTTGCCATGGTTTTCGGACTTGGTCATTGGATACTCACCGGAGATCAGCAAATTTTTTCTGTTATGTTCAAAGCGTTGATGGACATGTCAACTACAGGTTTTGAAATAGCACTAGGATTAGCAGGCGTACTTACCTTTTGGATGGGGATGATGAAAGTGGGTGAAGTATCCGGTGCCATTCAAAAAGTATCCAATTGGATTGATCCTTTTTTTAGTAAACTCTTTCCTGAAGTACCCAAAGGTCATCCTGCTATTGGCAGTATGATGATGAACTTATCTGCTAACATGTTGGGTCTGGGAGATGCCGCTACACCTATGGGATTAAAGGCCATGAGTGAGTTGCAGGAATTAAATCCCAATAAGGAGACAGCCAGTAATGCTCAAATTATGTTTCTTGTTTTAAATGCTGCCGGTCTTACGTTGATTCCTATTTCAGTCATCATGTACCGGATAAAATTTCATGCTCAGGATCCCAGTGATGTATTCATTCCTATTTTGATCACCACTTTCTCCGCTACCATGGCTGGGTTGATTGCTGTGAGTATCAAACAACGGATTAATTTATTTAACCGGACGTTATTTATCGGCTTACTATCCATGTGTGCTTTTATAGCGTGTATCATTTGGTTTTTCTTATCCTTGGAAAAAAGTCAGATGCAGGTTTATTCCAGTCTCTTTGCTTCCATCGTAATCTTTGCCATCATGACGGCTTTTGTATTGATGGCACTTTGGAAAAAAATTAAAGTATTTGAAGTGTTTATCGAAGGGGCGAAGGAAGGTTTTAATACGGCTGTTCGTATTATACCATATCTGGTAGCGATCTTATGTGTGATTGCTTTATTCCGCAGCAGTGGCGGATTTGATTTCCTGATGAATGGCATCATCGCAGTACTTGAATATTCCGGTTTACGCACGGAGTTTGTTCCGGCATTGCCTGTGGCTTTGATGAAACCGCTCAGCGGTTCTGGTGCACGAGGCATGATGTTGGAGCTTCTTGCTCAGCCTAATTATGGTCCTGATTCCTTCGCAGGAAGACTATCCTGTATCTTTCAGGGATCAGTAGATACCACACTTTATATCGTAGCTGTATACTTCGGTTCTGTTGGTGTGAAGAACAGTCGTTATGCAGTAGGCTGCGGATTGATTGCAGATCTGGTGTCTGTGATTGTCGCTATTACGGTGGCTTACTTGTTCTTTCCTGTATAATGAAAGCTGTTCTTTTCAAAGAAACTATTCGCCCCTAATTCCCTAAAGGGGACTTAGGTTAATAATAATTTACGATAAACTCAGTTAATACTTAAGTCCCCTTTAAGGGATTAGGCGCAAGACAGTTGATACAACTCAATACTTAAATTATGATTCTAAAGAAAAAATTAAGCTTCCTAAGTTTAGTCTTGATTCTTTGTACAGCCTTTCAGGCACAAGCACAATTGATAAAATCGTGTCCCGATGAATTGGTCCCTCGCTACGATAAGGACAAGCGCATGTGGGGTTACAGTGATCTGTTTGGCATCATGCTTCTCGAACCGATTTATACAAAGGTTTCTCCCTTCAGACAAAATTTGGCGGTAGTGCAAAAAGGGGATTTGTCTGGTGTGATCAATTGCGATGGGATGGTGATTCTTCCTTTGCAATATGAAAAGTTAACAGACTACCGCAACGGAAAGATCTGGGCGCTTAAAGGCGGACTTTGGGGCTTACTGGATGAGAAAGGAAGAACCGTGCTTCCGCATCAA
>JACMQM010000160.1 GCA_014376985.1 Cytophagaceae bacterium
ATTTAGCATCAGCTTGTGAAACATTCTTTTCAAAAAAACAACATCGCCTTTACCCGTGCGGCTTTTATCAATGTCGTATACTTTCAATGCCGCCCAGGCATGTACCGGGGGGTTGACATCACCGAAAGCCCATTCATAGGCCGGTAACTGTCCGTTGGGATTCATGTACCACTCTCGAAAAATGGTGATTAATTGATTTTTAGCAAACTCTGCATCGAGCATAGCCAAAGGCACACAATGAAAAGCCAGATCCCACGCGGCATACCAAGGATACTCCCATTTATCTGGCATGCTTATAATATCTGCGTTATTCAGGTACAACCAATTGTGATTGCGTCCACTCTTCCTGGTTTCAGGCGGAGCAGGTTGTCCCGGATCGCCGTTGAGCCAGGCTTCTACATCGAGGTTGTAATATTGCTTACTCCACAACATGCCGGCAAAGGCTTTTCGCTGGATGTTTTTCAAATCTTCCGAGAGATCTGCAACTTCCGTCGCCTTATAAAATTCATCGGTTTCCCTTATCCTTTCTTCAAACACGTTATGAAATGATTGGCCCAAAGGATCTTCTGTTTTTTGATTGGTTAAACGTAAAATAACTTCTCTGCTCTCGCCTGCTTCTATGTTGAACTGATAAAGCGGAGAACATTTTGTGCCTTCCTGTTTACCGTTAAACAAACTGTAGTTATTATGTATAACGGCCTCATGAAAAGAGTCCTTTACAAATACAGATTTATTGGGCGAGTGAAAAAGCCTTTCCCTATTTGTTTCATTTTCTGTAAACAGTAGTTGATCCGGTTTGTTAAAATATAAATAATATTCTCCTAGTCTGGAATGATTGGCGCTGATTGACTGCACCTGATCTCCACTATCCATCGTGGAAATGGTAGGCTTGTGATCTGCCAAACCAAAATCCCAGCGGTTTCTAAACCAGAGTGTTGGTAAAATAAAAAGAGGTGCTGCTTGTGCACCACGATTATGCATCGTAATGCGGATCAATACATCTTCCTCGGATGCTTTTGTATACTCGATAAAAATATCGAAGTACGCCTTATCATTAAAAATTCCCGTATCTAATAACTCATACTCTGGATCTTTTTTGTTACGTCGTGCGCTTGTCTCTACTAAATCTTTATAAGGAAATTCATGCTGAGAATACTTATACAGCATTTTCATGTAAGAGTGCGTAGGCGTTCCTTCCAAGTGGTAGTACAATTCTTTTACGTCTTCTCCATGATTGCCTTCCGTGCCACTCAATCCAAAAAGCCTTTCTTTCAAAATGGGATCGTTACCATTCCAAAATGCGGGTGCAAAACATAACTCCTGATGGTTGTTGCACCAACCCGCAATACCATCTTCACCCCACCTATAACTGCGGCTTCTGGCCTGGTCGTGTGTAAAGTAATCCCAGGCTGATCCATCAGGACTATAATCTTCGCGCACCGTTCCCCACTGCCGATCGGAAACATACGTACCCCACTTCAGCCAGTTTTTTTTATTGCTGTAATGTTCTTCTAAACGAATATTTTCTTGTGTAATTTTCTTTTCTTCCATGCAGCAGTATTCTTGTTTGAATAAACAGAATAAGTGTTACACTTAGTTAGTGATATTTTCCGCAATAAGAAAATTTGGAATCAAAATATATGAAAACTCTGAATAAAATCTGAAAAGCTTTTTTTAACTAATATTGAAAAGAAAAAAGCCATGCTTAAAAAAGAGTTCAAATAGGAAGGGCAGGAGATCGCCTCCATCAATCTTTGGCAAGTGTACAATTGCGTTAGGGATTGAGCCATTGCCTGAGCTCTTTTTCTTTGATTTTTTAGAGCGCTTATAGTTAGCGTTTGATTCAAAGAAAAAAGCGAGTGGCGAAAGCCCGGCCCGAAGGGAACGCCCAAAGAATCCGCCTGATTATTCTGATCCTATTGTAGACAAATCATCATTCAACAAAAACCAATGTGGACTTGTGAAGTTTTATCAGATGAATGCAGCGCTCACCCAGCTAATCATCAATTCCTCACGGATTTTTTTAACAATCAACTTAGACTATTATAAGCTTGCACTTCTAATGAAAAATAAAAAAAGGGAAGCCTTAAGACTTCCCTTTAGGTCAATATTGAAAAGGCTGCTTAATTCTTAATTAAATTGACACTGACATTTCCTTTTTCTCCTTTCATGATCACATGATAAATACCAGGAGCAAGCAATACTGAATTTAAGGTAAACGAATGACTACCGTATGAAATATTCCCTGTAAACAGTGTACTCATGATTCTTCCATTCACATCCATTACATGTATTTCTACCTGATCATCTTCTAAAAGATTCAATGTTACAAGACCTATATGCTCAACAGGATTCGGAGACAACGTAAGCGTTTGCGCAGTAGTTTCTGCATCTGCAGTATTAGTGTAGCCTTCTCTCGCATTGCAACCACCTTGACTTGTCCATACCATACCTGTGCCGTATACGCCGTTGTTCACGTCCGGTCTGTCGCCGAGCGTCCACCAGTTGGCTTTGTATTTGATGCCGCCATACTGTACGATGTTTCCACCTACATAAGCAACAGAAGCATCCCACAAAGGAGCTGTACAAGATCCTCCTGATGCAACAACTGAAACAGTCACGACTGACGATGCTGTTACTGATCCAGCATTATCTGTTGCTTTCGCAGACACGGTATAAGAACCGACAGCCAAGTTTGTCCAAGCGTATGCATAGGGTGCGGCATTATCTGTAAACAATAAAATGGTTCCGTTATAAAACTCTACTTTTACAACACTACCGTCTGCATCCGCAGCGGCGGCAGTTAAATTAAATGTACCCGGAGCAGTTGTTGATGTTCCGTTGGTTGGAGCAGTAAGACTCACGGAAGGTGATTGATTCGCTGGTGTGACAGTTGTTACAGTAACAGTCACGGCTGAGGAAGTAGTACTCAGTCCGAGATTGTCTGTTGCTTTTGCAGATAAGGTATACGCACCTGCTCCAATATTTGGCCACGTGTAAGCATAAGGTGCTGCATTATCAGTAAACAATAAAGTAGTGCCGCTATAAAATGCTACGAATGCAATACTGCCGTCGGCATCACTTGCCGTTGCGGTAAGATTAAATGAACCGGGAGCAATAACTGATGTGCCGTTTACAGGAGCAGTTAAACTAACTACTGGTGCCTGGTTAGAAGGAGTAACGACGACTCCATAAACCACTACATTAACTATCGACGAAGTTTTTGTTAACCCTCCATTGTCAGTAGCTACAGCCGTTACAGGATAAGTGCCACCACCAACATTGGACCATACGATATAATAAGGAGAAGTATTGTCTGTTCCAATCAAGGTAGCTCCATTGTAAAAATCTACTTTAGCAATACTGCCATCTGCATCCGTAGCATCTGCCATGATAGTGATTACGGCGGGTGAGTTATAAGTGCCGTTATTTACCGGTGCGGTAATTCTAACTGTGGGCGCCTGATTTCCTGATGAAGCAGTTGCTGAAACTACAACAGCCGTTGAGGTTGCGGAAGCGCCAGCGTTATCAGTGGCTTTCGCTGTTAAAGTGTAAGTACCGGCCACCACTCCTGTCCATGAATAATTAAATGGAGCCGCATTGTCTGAGAATAGAAGAGTCGCTCCGTTATAGAAATCCACTTTAGCTACGCTACCGTCTGCATCAGTTGCGGCGGCTGTCAATGTAAACGAAGCTGGAGCAACTGCAGATGCGCCGTTAATAGGAGAAGTAAGATTGACTACAGGAACCTGGTTGACCGGAGTTGTAGTGGTTACTGTAACTGTTCTTGATGCAGAGGTAGTGCTCAATCCCAAGTTGTCTGTGGCTTTAGCTGTTAGGATATAAGAACCTGCAGTAACGCCCGTCCATGAATAAGTAAAAGGAGCAATGTTGTCTGTGAATAAGAGTGTGCTTCCATTATAAAATTCTACTTTGGCAATGCTTCCATCTGCATCTGTTGCCGTTGCTGTAAGCGTAAATACCGCGGGAGAAACAGCTGTCGCACCAGCAGCAGGGGAAGTGAGTGTAACAATTGGCGCTTGATTCACCGGAGTAGTAGTACCTCCAAGTACATCGTAAATAGCTGAAACCAGAGAATTGCTAGTCGTTACATCTTCTGAAAGTTCCCAGATCATAATTCCTCCGTAACCTTGATCTTTCACATACTGCGCTTTTCTTCTCATGGTGACCAGACCATTATACCCTATGCTTCCGAATACATCTGCATTAGGATCTCCGCCTCGGGATAAGATGGTAGAGTAAGATACTTCACCGCCTTGTTTTCCATAAAAAGGAACGCCCAAATTTAATTTATTTTTAGCTACACCTCTTCCAGCCCAGTAGTTTAAAGACGCGACAGCGAAGTCAAAAGTTGAATGCTGAAATTCATTTTCATCATAAGCCATAATGTTGACATAATCCATCTTGGATAAAGCGGTCAAGGAAACGCCATCACCATTGTAACTTGCGGTAACCGCTGCAGAAAGCAATTTGCCTTGTGGCTTCAATTGATCAGATAAATCCGTCATCAATAAATCGTAATTGTTTGAACTTTGACCTGCATCCGGATATTCCCAATCGATGTCTATACCGTCTAAATTATAAGTAGTTATCAGACCCATGGCTGCTGAAACAAAACGTGCCCTAGAAGTAGCATTACCTGCTAGTTGTTCAAAGCGGCTATCTAATACTTCACCATTGTCACTCCATCCACCGATAGCGATCAATACTTTTGCACCTGCTGCGTGTGCGCGGGTAACAATAGTTTGCAACTTCGCCACTTCAGAAATAGGTTTAATACTTCCATCTGCATTAGGCAATGCAAAGGCATAATTGATATGCGTCAGTTTGCTGTACTGAATTAAATTGGCATCGCCAGCCCAATAAGGCATGTAACCAACGACACGTTGTGCTTGTGATACAATAGAAGTTCCCAGTAAGAGAAACAACAGAACAATTTTCAAAGTTAGCTTCATGGTTGAGGAGTTTAGGGTGAAAGACTCTTTGTACTTTTAAATGATTGTTGAAAGGGATAATAGTTGGTTAGCTTATTCTGCTTTTCTAGAATCGAATTTTAAGACCTTAAATCGTCGTATAGTTCAATTTTTTGAAGGATTAATACTAAGATAATGCGCCAAAAGAGGATTGGTTAGAAGATCAAAGAAAAAATTTACCTAAATCATCTATTAATCAGCATTTTATATGGTATAAATTGCGGATAAGTATAGTGCTTTATAAAAAAATAGGGGTGATTAACAAGACTTTACCAGCTATTTATAAGATAACAATTGCACTTAATGCACTCTAAGATAATTTGGATAAATACTTAGATAATTTTCCTCTGTCAAATCTAACGTATAATTCATTTTGTACTTTTCTTATCTCTCAAATAGTAGTAAAAACCGCAAAAGGGAAACCATTTTCATGATTTCCCTTTGATGCGGCTCGTATTTATGTTTTAATTTCCAAAGTTTGCACTCTGTACATCTGCTACTGTCCATATTGTGCCCCAATCATCGGCATTGCTTCCATAGTTAAAAGTCTGATCGGATGAAGGCCATTTGCCAGTCAATGCTTTATTGTTGTCCGATCTTACTCCTCCTTTTATAATGCGTACGTCTTTATCAGTTACACTGTACAATACTCCATTTGTTCTTCTTTTTACTATTTCAACTTCAATACCGGTAATAATCATACCAACAGGAACTACAATATTGAAACCTGTTGCTGTCAGATAATCTGTATCGTCTCCTAAAACCAATGCTGTCATCGATGTTTGTGGTGCCGTCGTTGACTAAAGCATTCAATGAATTGTTCCAACTTATAGTACCGGCTTCCGCTTGAGACAGCATGCTGGTTGCATTTTGCAATCCGGTAGGGATTTGAGATTGGCTATTAAAAGAAACTGCTAACAGGAGAGTGAAAATTGAAAAAGTGAAAATCTGTTTCATGGTATGCTTCATGAGAAATAACATTCAAAAATTCTAATTGCGTATGGTGGTTGAAACGGCACAAAATCAATTTGGTTGTACTTAATGTACTATTCGCCGACAAAAAATGCGTTTTATCGCATATTTTGATCAAAACATCCTCCATTGCGTTTTTAGCTTCAATTTTTGTAATTATCCGGCGGCAAAAAAATGAAGAAATAAAGAAAGTCTATTCCTGCTTAAAAAATGCTCTGTAAAATTGACACACCTCCTACTTTACAAATTGGAGATTATAAACTTGTAAATAAAAAGCGGATGTGCTTTCGCAACATCCGCTTAAATAATTAGTAAGTAATCATTGTCTCTATTCTCTTACTTTTCAAACTTCAATAACCCTAATTTGGCATCCTGGCCCGACGTGCGATAAAGTATAAATGTATTCTCTGACAACTTCAATGAATTGACAGGTTCTATACACGTCTTATTCTTTGGATTGTCTTCTTTGAAAATGGTTTGTCTGGCTAGATTGCCTTTCCTATCTAGTGTAGCCAGACTTGTAATCACATCATTGCAATTGATCAAGCCGGCATGGTCTATCGTTTTAGGCCTGTTGGGATTATCATAATTTTCATTGTACATAAAATAAACGTTGTCACCAACTGAGCCTTTCAGGTAAGAATAAAATTTTATGTTATCAATCATGATGCTACTTTGTTTGGGCTTGGGGATAGTCTTGAACCACTCTATGATTCCTTCTTTAGAAATGCTAGTAACAATCAGATTCTGATAATTGTAATAGATATGTTCTCCTGCATAAACATGCGCGTAGTGTTCTGATACAATATACATACTACCATCCAACCTAGTACTGATTGATTTAACATCCAAGTCTAACAAAAGAGGGCCGCCAAGCTTTGCCTTTTTCTCTGACACGAATTCCGTTAAAACTTCATAAGGAAATTCCTGTTGTACGCTGAATAATTGGCTACCTGATTTAAAATCATATTTCATGCAAAAAAATCCATCCAGGTATTTGCTGTCGTACTTTAGCCGTAGTTCTTTCACATAAAAACCAGCTAGTATGGGATTACCCTGTTCATCTAAATTCATAAAACAGCGAGCGGCAATGCCCGTATTTAAGGTGATCGTCTCATGTGCAGATTGGTATGTGATCAAGTCATAACTAGAAAGTTTATACTTCTCTAATCTCTTTACATCCATATCGCGTGGTATTCTACCCAAAACATATAATTTACTTTTCTTGAAAATCATTTTATCAACACGATAAAATTCGTCAGCAGGCAACTTGAACTCTTTTGTCCATAAATGATTTAAGGACGTATCAAAACCATGTAAATGAAACGCTGTCTCCACATTGTCCTTCTCTTTATCAGGTGACCAAATATAGAAAGCAGATGAATCGTCATCCTGATACAAATTATAATTATACCATCCTTCATCAAAAGTAGCCGAGGTCAACACTTCTATTGGAGTGGCCAAATTCCCCTTCTTATCTATGGGATAAGCGAGGATAGTGAATGTTTTTTTATCCTTTGCCAAATAACTCCCGAACAAAAAATAATTGTCTCCGATATTGTATGCACGAAAAAGACGTATTGATTCTTCTTTATACTTTAACTCAATCTTTTTTGTAAAAACAAATTCGCCTTTTAAGTCTATCTTAAAAAATGCCAATTCCTTCATCTTCTCTTTTACAAATGTATATCTAAAATCACCATAGTTGTTCAATAAGCCATAACAACCACTGCTGTCGCTACCAAAAATAAACCGTAGGAGTAACTGTAGATTCGCGATCATACCATTTACTCCATTGCACATTCATTGTTTCCTGCGCGATAGTAAGCGTTGAAAAAATGCTTAGCAAACTCAATAAAATATATTTCAATTGTGTCATAGAATTATTAATACACTACCAATACTAGTTACAAAAAAAGCGGAACCCTTTCGAGTTCCGCTTTTCATATTAATAAAATGAAAGCTTATGCTTCTTCCTCTTCTTCAATTTCTACTTCTTCCTGTTTCGCATCGAAGACAAATTCTTTCTTCGTTTTAGTTTCCAGGTCGATGTCGTCATTCATAGCGTTGAGAAATTTATATTCCGTTACGCCGAAAGAAGAATCTTTAAATAGCTTGATCCACTTACCGTATCTGAAGAACCATTTCAAACGTTTGGATGGGAAACCGATGGTGAAGAAACTATGCACGAAAGGATGAACGATGATTGTTACTTTCTTTTCGTTTTGCTTCGTCAATACCACCTCCAAATGATTTTCAATCTGATCCGTTACTGCGATGCTGGCGTTGATTTTACCGGTACCGCCGCAGGTAGGACAAAGTTCTAATGTAGTGATGTTTGTCTGAGGACGTACACGCTCTCTGGTAATTTGAATCAAACCAAAACGAGAGATCGGCAAGACTACAAATTTCGAGCGATCGTCTTTCATCTCCGACTTCATGCGTTCATAGATCATTTTGCGGTTTTCCGCTTTCTTCATGTCTATGAAATCGACTACGATGATACCACCCATGTCACGCAATCTTAGCTGACGGGCAACTTCCTTCACCGCTTCAATGTTAGTGTACAGCGCCGTCTCTTCCTGATTGGATTCAGAAATTGATTTGTTGCCACTGTTTACATCAATCACATGCAACGCTTCCGTATGCTCGATGATCAGGTAACCGCCGCCGGGGAGGCTTACAGACTTGCCAAACAAAGTTTTGATTTGTTTTTCAATGTCTGATGCTTCGAATAATTTTATTTTACCCTGATGAAGTTTCAGGATCTTTTCTTTATCCGGAGCGATCTTCTTCAGGTAAGCTTTGATGTCGTCGTAAACTTCTTTCTTGTCTACTGTGATCGCATCAAACGAACCGTTCAATGTATCTCTTAAGATAGAAGAGGTTTTATCTTGTTCTCCAATGATTAGATCTCTTGGCTTGGACACTTTCAGCGCAGCAAAGCCGTCTTCCCATGTCTTTACTAAGGAACGTAAATCCGCATCCAGTTCTGCCACTTCTTTTCCTTCCGCAACCGTGCGAATGATGATACCAAAGTTTTCAGGTTTGATAGAAGTAAGCAATCTTACCAGACGTTGTCTTTCGGCTTTGTCTGTAACACGTTTAGAAACGGTGACGCCATTGGAAAAAGGAACCAGAACGATATATCTTCCAGCCAATGAAATTTCACAGGAAAGTCTCGGACCTTTGCTGGAAATAGGTTCTTTTACAACCTGTACTAAAATAGGTTGATTTCTTGTTAATACTTGAGAGATTTTCCCGTCTTTAGGGATCTCTTGTTCTTGCCTGAACTTAGCGAGTTTAGGCGACACTGAGGATGGTGAATGGAGAACCTGGTCAGTATATTTTTGTAAGGACTTTAATTTAGGTCCTAAATCGAAATAGTGTAGGAAAGCATCTTTTTCAAACCCAATATCAATAAATGCAGCGTTCAACCCCGGCACAATCTTACGGACTGTTCCCAGGTATACATCGCCTACATTAAATTTATTAGAGTTATTCTGAACCTGATACTCGACTAGACGTCTTTCACTGACTAAGGCGATACGATCTCCCTCCTGAGCAGAACTGATAAATAATTCTTTACTCAACGTAGTAGAAAGTTAGAGGTATAGATATGATAAAGCCAGATCCGCCATGCAAGCGAATCTGGTTAAAAATCATCTTCAGAACACAGATGAAGTAAAGACTACTTCTTCTTGTGTCTGTTTTTTCTCAAACGTTTCTTTCTCTTGTGTGTAGAGATCTTATGTCTCTTTCTTTTTTTACCGCAAGGCATAATGTAATTGTTTATAGTGTTAATACTTAATTTCCTGCCTCAGCCTGATGAATATAATCATCTACGATGGCATTAAATTCTTTATCCTTCTCGAGTGATTTGGCTTTTTCAAAACTGGCTAATGCCTGTTCTTTATTTCCAAGGCTCAAATAAGAAACTCCTTTGTAGAAGTGAGCTGGCGCGTACTTTGGATTAATCTTCAGTAAAACATCAAATCGCTCCAATGCTTTTTCAAATTGCTTTGACTGAACAGATAAAATACCAAGGTTAAATAGCGCGGTTTGATTTTCTGGATCGTCTTTCAACACTTCCTTCAACAATCCGACTCCCTTCATGGGTTGTTCCCCGCTTACATAAGTCATCGCTAATTTCGATTTGACTTCTAAGTTTTTGGGGTCCTGATCCAATACTTTATTATAATACGATTGTGCTTTCTTTAAATACGTTTTACGCTCGTCGCCGATCGCAAAATTGAATGCTTCTTCGTATCGCTCACCTGTTGCTGCCCATCTGGCTTCATTGGGTGATAACTCTGCAGCGAATTCTTTGTAATAAGCTGCGCTGTCATACTGCTGCAACTTACGGTAATAGGCTGATAAAGAGTCGGCAAAAATAAGCTTTTTTTCAGTATTACTCGCTTTTGCCAGCTGTTTTTTTAAATCCGCCAATACATTTAGGTCTGATTCCTGTACTTTAACCGTATGCTTGGCTACCATTTCAGTATTCAATTCCTTGTCCCTCACTGACTTTGAGGTCAAATTCTTTTCTACAGGACTGTCGCTCTCATTCTCCACGACTACCTTTGGCAGCATGAAAAAAGAAATGACTCCCGCCAGGGAAAGAATGACAATGCTAATTTGTAGGGGTTTCATTTGCGGATCGTAATTAATCTACGTCTTCCGCTTCCAACATCGCCTTCTCCGCATTTGCCTTCACTTTGCTGCTTCCTTTGATCTTGTCAACGAAAACCTTAGCAGGTTTGAAAGAAGGGATATAATGCTCGTCAATGATAATAGCAGTGTTTTTGGAAATATTACGTGCTACTTTTTTAGCTCTTTTCTTATTGATAAAACTTCCAAAGCCTCTTACATAAATGTTGTTTCCCTCAGACATTGAGTTTTTTACAACACTGAAAAACGCCTCAACGGTAGCTGTTACATCAGCTTTGTCAATCCCTGTCTTCTCCGCGATCTCGTTAATTACTTCTGCTTTTGTCATTGTTTTAATTTATTTTATTTCAACTAATTCGTTC
>JACMQM010000161.1 GCA_014376985.1 Cytophagaceae bacterium
AGGCACAACCGGGTTGGTTGTGATAACTCCGTTAACAGAGTTCAAATGTTTAAGCAATGTGCTTGATGATACTACGAATCTCATGATCAATAAAGGGATATGAAAAATTTACATATTAAAATTAAGCAAATTCGCTTAAAAGTAATAACCGATGGCTCGGTTTATTTCTTCACAAAATATGCTTTTTTCACCATAAGAGGGAACAAGCGTTGCGTCTTTATCAACGCCCATTCATTATTGGGACGAATATAAATCAACGCAAACCCTGGCTCTTTATTCAGGTTATAGATGTCAAGTGACCTAGAAGCGCGTGCGTCCAACATTTTAACATCCAGTTGCGCGATGAGGTCTGTTTTGTTGACCAATTTAAGAGAGTCTGCTTTGGCTAAAGACACGTACTTATCCACACTTAGCTGTTCATAATGCTCTAGATAGGTGTACAACTTTGTGGAATCGAGTTTCGGAATGTCGATAACCTGGTAATCTCCGTTGATAAAGCTGAGGATAAACGATTCTGAGTGTTGATTACTGTATTGAAGTTGTATGGATTGAATATTTCTTGATGAACCTGCGATCAATGTTTTCTTTCTCCACTCTCCGGCTTCGAGTCTGAAGATGTTTGAAATATCCCCGGTGAATCCGGGTACGAAGGCTACATAGGTTTCCTTACCTAAAGCGGATGACCGGTAATAGGAACTATTCGGATCATTAGGATTGCTAACTACACTGAACGAGCCTTTGTTTTCTGCACTTTTCCAATTCAACACAATTCCATCGGCAGTAAACAAGGAGTCTGCTTGTGTGATGAATTCTTTAGACAATACTCTTTTTACTTTTAAACGAGAGAAACCTGTTTGTATCAAAGCTAAAAACTGATCTTTCACTGGATAGGCATTATCAATGTACCACTCCTCACCTGTTTGAGTAGGTTTCAATTCATGCTTTTTCCCTTTGAATTGAAAATCCAATTCATCCAATCCTGCCAGGCCATCGCTCAAAGCAATGTCAGGTAAGGCTTGCCTTTTTTCTTTCAACAAAGGCAGCAGGTATGCTGCAGCCGTTGCTAACAACAATACTAGAAAGACAACACTTAATATTTTTACTCTTTTAATTTGCCCCATTACCAAATCGACTATACCGTTTTTTACGGATGATGTACAATGCTATCCCTATGGCTACAACAAGTAAAGCAGGAACCACCAGGTTAAGAACCTGCCAGTACATGCGCTCGTCTTGTGCCTTAAATTTATTCAATGGACGTAATACAATGTCTTTGCCTCTTACCATGATGAGAGGTTGTCCTGTTAAGTAATCTAATGTATTCAATAAAAAATCACTGTTTGAAAATTGTGCTCTGGTGTATTTATCGTAACCTAAAGGTAAAGGCTGTTTAGAAGCAGGATCCCAATCATTGATCATCATATCTCCGTCAGCTACTACTGCTACTTTTCCAAGCTTCACTGCATCGGGAACTACGCTTACTCCAGCTATAGGAGAAGGACGGTTCTTGTAAAGAGAAGTAAACTTTCCTTCCATTAAAGCGGCAATGATCAATCCTCCCTGATTGTAATTTTCAGGTGTTGCATTCTTGCGCAGCGCATCTAAATCAATTTGTAAAGGAGCAGCTGTTGTCCTTGCATTAGAAGAAGAATAAATCAAAGGAAATTTATTGACCCCGGTTGTTTTTACGGTATCGATGTAAGAAGAAAACTTGCCATAAACTGCATCGAGATTTTTTACAATCGGATGATTAGAAAAATTATAGAACAAAGGAAAGTATGGAAAATTCAGCAATTGTGTTTCTCCGTTCATCCCTGTTTGCACAGGAATAACGCCGCATTGCAAATCCTGAACTAGGCCTGTATTGACACGCACACCATATTTAAACAATTGATCGTTCAAGTTCACATCACGAATCACGGCATAAGTTTCACCGTTCTTCAAACTATCCTGCCGTACTTCCAATGGATCAACAAGGTATAACAAACTACCACCTTTCATTAAATACTGATCCAATACAAATTTTTCTTGTTCAGAAAACTTTGATTTCGGTTGTGCCACAACTACCGTTTTGAAACGAGACAAGGCGGTATCTTTGCTTAAGTTGACGCGCTGAATAGAATAATAATTTCCAATGGTGCGGATAAAAGAAGATGCTTCTTTTTCATCTAATTCTCCATGTCCTTCTATAAAAGCAATGTCTACAAAATCTTCTGAAGAAAGTTTACGCAAAGCCTGAAGCAAATCAAATTCCACGCTTTCCACTGCCTGGTTTAAATAAGTGGAAGGATCTGAAAAACGAACGCCTTTGATAAACTGAACCGGAACTTCTCTTTCCTTGTAGGTCATGATGGCACCAGGGAAAATACGAACCTGTTCTTTCTTGCCGCCTTCTTCTTTAAGGTATACCATGGGCTGTACACCTTTCTGCATCAGCATACTCATCTGCCGTTCGCGAATGGATTCATCCATTTCTGCAGAAGGATCTACA
>JACMQM010000162.1 GCA_014376985.1 Cytophagaceae bacterium
ATGATTTTTTCAGCTCCGTATAAAGTCAGCCAACGCTCAAACATCTCAGGATCTTTGATGGCGATACTTCCTCCTGTTACCATCTTTGCACCGGAGTTGAATGCCAATTTTATATCTTCATGAGATTGTATGCCACCACCAAAATCTATGATCAGGTTTGTATTGGAAGATACACGCTCCAATACGGCATGATTTATTATTTTCTTAGCCTTTGCGCCATCCAGATCTACCATGTGCAGGCGACGGATACCTGCGTCTTGAAAAGCTTTTGCTACTTCCAGTGGATCTTCGTTGTATATTTTTTTTGTTCCGTAATCGCCTTGCGTCAAACGCACACACTTACCGTCAATAATATCAATAGCAGGAATAATTTCCATTTCTTATAAACGAATAAAATTTTCAATAATCTGACTTCCTACTTCACCACTTTTCTCAGCGTGAAATTGCACCGCATAAAAGTTGTCTTTGTGAATGGCTGAAGTATAAGGAAAGATATAATCTGTTGTTGCGATAGCGTATTGATTTTGCTCCGCATAATAACTGTGTACAAAATACATGAATGCGTTTTCAGAAAGTCCTTTAAACAAAGGAGATTTCAAATCATGAATGGTATTCCATCCTATTTGCGGAACTTTGATCTGTTCCAGCGAAGGGAATTTTTTGACCTGCACAGGGAATATGTTCAGGCAGTCTGTATTGTTTTCTTCAGAGTGCGTACACATCAATTGCAAACCTAGACAAATGCCCAATACCGGTTGTTGAAGAGTAGGCAGCAATTTATCCAACCCATCTTTCTTCAAATAACGCATCGCTGTACTCGCCTCTCCTACACCTGGAAATATTACTTTGTCTACAGATTTGAGTACTTCAGGATCGTCTGATATTTCAGGTTCTATACCCAGTCTGTTCAATGCATAAGCTACCGAACGGATATTTCCTGCATTATATTTTACTATGGCTACGCGCATAAATTTAAGTGATCAGTGATCAGTCGTCAGTTGTCAGTTCAGTTGTTACTGACAACTGACAACTAATCACTTATTATAAAACTCCCTTCGTGCTAGGCACTGTAGGATTAATTGTATCGCGTTTAACAGCGATTTTAATCGACTTCGCAAATGCTTTGAAGATGGCTTCAATCTTATGGTGTTCGTTGTCTCCTTCTACTTTGATGTTCAGGTTGCATTTTGAAGTATCGCAGAATGATTTAAAGAAATGGTAAAACATTTCCGTTGGCATTTCTCCTATGCGTTCACGTTTGAACTCAGCCTCCCATACCAACCAACTTCTACCGGAGAAGTCTAACGCAACTTGTGCAAGACTATCATCCATTGGCAATAGGTAACCGTAGCGTTCAATACCTTTTTTAGAACCTAAGGCTGTAAGAAAAGCTTCACCCAAAGCCAAAGCTGTATCTTCAATGGTATGATGCTCGTCAATGTGTAAGTCACCTTTCACATGGATCTTTAAATCCAATCCACCATGTTTGGCTACCTGCTCCAGCATATGATCAAAGAAACCTAAGCCGGTTTCAATCTCTGCTTTACCGGAACCGTCCAGGTTAACAGAAATCTGAATGTCTGTTTCATTGGTCTTTCTATGCACATTACCGATGCGGTCATTGCTCAATAAGAAGTGAACAATTTTATCCCAATCGTCTGTCGCCAGCTCACAATCAACATCTGCAATACCCCACTGCTGCGCCTTTTGCTCTTTCACAATATAGATAGACTTACAGCCAAGATTCTTTGCCATTTGTACATCTGTCATGCGATCGCCGATGACAAATGAATTGGACATGTCATACTCCGACTTCAAATAATCTTTCAACATACCGATAGCCGGTTTGCGTGTCGGAAGATTTTCTTCGGGAAATGATTTATCGATGTGTACAGCTTTGAATTCTATGCCTTCACCCGATAAGGTTTTGATCATTTTATTTTGCGCCGGCCAAAACGTTTCTTCCGGGAAAGAGGCGGTGCCCATTCCATCCTGATTCGTTACCATGACCAATTCATAATCCGATGCTCTTGCAATTTTTTGTAAGGCGCCAATCACCTTAGGAACAAATTCTAGTTTCTCCAAAGAATCTACCTGGAAGTCTGTAGGCGGCTCTATGATGATGGTTCCATCACGGTCTATAAACAATACTTTCTTTTTCATAGAAGAAGAATCTATTTAAATCTAGTTATATTTTTTCAAGGCGTCGATCAACGCTTCATTTTCTTCGTGCGTACCGACTGTGATGCGTACAGAGTTTTCGCACAATGTCACTTTCGAACGGTCACGTGTAATGATCTTTTGTTCGATCAAATAGGAATACATGCCTGTTCCATTTTTCGTTTTCACTAAAATAAAATTGGCATCAGAAGGATGTACTTTCAATATCACTGGCAATTTCGCCAACTCTTCTTCCAAATAAGTGCGCTCCATCAGGATACCGGCTACCATTTGCTCTTTCTTCATGATCTGACCTATGGCTTCGTAAGCCAATTGCTGTGTCACGGCGTTGATGTTGTAAGGCGGTTTGATTTTATTTAACACCGATACAATTTCTTCTGAGGCGAAAGCCATCCCTAAACGCAGAGCGGCCAATCCCCATGCCTTCGAGAAGGTTTGCAGGATGACTAAGTTTGGATGATCTTTCAGTATACGGATCAAGCTGCTTTCTGGAGCGAAGTCAATGTAGGCTTCATCTACTACAACCAATCCTTTGGCATGCTGCAGAATAGTAATGATTTGATCTTCCGGCAATAAATTACCGGTAGGGTTATTAGGAGAACATAGGAAAACAATTTTTACATCGTCCGTCAACTTAGGCAGCATCGCCTGTACATCCAATACGTACTCGGGCGTCAAAGGAACATCTACGATGCGGACATCATTGATCGCCGCACTCACTTCATACATGCCATAAGTAGGTGGTGTAATCATAATGGCATCTTTGCCAGGATTACACAACGCACGAATCAATAAGTCAATCGGTTCATCGCTTCCGTTGCCCAGGAACACTTGTTCCGCTTTTACTTTTTTTAATGGAGCAATTTTATCTTTTAGTTTCCACTGCAAAGGATCAGGATAGCGGTTGTATTTATGACCTCCTACAGAGCCAAAAGGGTTTTCATTGGCATCTAAGAAAATGCCTTCTTTTCCCTTGTATTCGTCTCTTGCAGAGGAGTAAGGTTTTGCGTTGCGAATGTTTGGTCGCAGTATTTCTTCCAGTTTGAACATGTTATGGCACGAATGAATTGCAAATTACGTTTTTTGGAGGAAGCTCCGATTGAAAAAGGGCAATATTTTACGCAAAATACAGAAAAAATGTATCTTTGTCAGAGCAAACAAACGACAGCTCACAAGACTCCATGGCCAAGGTACAATGCAGTTTACAAATAGAATGTAATCATACGGCAGAAACGATTGACAGAATCATGCTGCCAATTCGTAAAAGAGGGCTTAAAGCTTCGTCTTTTGCCTATCAACAATCCGGTGAAAATACCGCTACTTGCACCCTTTCTTTTGAAATAGAAGAATCCGACATTGAGCGTGTGTATAGAAATCTTATTCGTCAAACGGACATCAACACCGTAAAGAAAATATAAAAAGTGGTCAGTTGACAGTGATCAGTTTTAACAAGACATATCAGCATTAGTGCATTCGTTGAATAAGCATTTATGCGAAATTACTGACCACTGTCAACCGACAACTGATCACTAATTTTATGAGCAAGAAACCCATTCCGGTATACAGCATCAATCAATTTCAAAAAGAGCAGCCGGACAACCTGCTCTATGAAGTAGAACCCTTTGACCACAACCGTTCTTTCAAAGTAGAGTATCCTCACCGTCACGATAATTTTTACGAGATACTCTTCATCACACAAGGTTCAGGAAGTTACACCATTGATTTACAGACCTACCCTATTTCACCTGATCATATTTTCTTTGTTTCTCCGGGACAAGTACATACCATTGACTTTTCAGAAGACATCAAAGGCTATATTTTTTTATTTACTTCAGGATTTTATCTTTATGATAAAGAAGGTAAAAGCAAAACAGACTTTCCCTTTTTTCACCGGTTAAGCGGGCATACACCACCTTTGCATTTGCAGGATCATGCAGAAATGATGCGTCTTTTTGAGATGGCCTGCCAGGAACATATACACCCGCAATCCGGCACCGATACAGTCATTCGCTCCTTGTTAGAAATCATACTGGTGTATTGTAAACGTCTGTACAGTTTATCAGAAGACGATGCTAAACTCCCTAAAGGACGTATGCTGGTAAAACGTTTCCAACAACTGGTAGAAGAAAATATTGGTTTAAAATGGGGAGTAAAAGAATTTGCGGCCTTACTTGCTGTGACACCGGCGCATATGAATGAAACCGTAAAGGACCATACAGGAATCACAGCTTCCAGTCATATCCACGATATGATCATTCTTGAAAGTAAGCGCCTGTTAACGCATACAGAGCTTACTGTGTCTGAGATTTCGGAGAAACTTTTCTTTGAAGACTCTTCGTATTTTGCACGTTATTTTAAAAAGTATACAGGTAGCTCTCCATCTGAATTTAAAGGAAAAGAGTTTGGAAAAAAGAAGGGAAAAAAGTAGCGTTTTTGTTTTTGAAATTTATATTTTAATGAGTGAGATAGCTCTTTAGCATTTAAGACGTTGGGCGTTTCCCTGCGGGCCGGGCTTTCACCCCTCGCTTTTTTCTTTGGATCAGTTCTTGCTCTTTGTACAAGCTGTTTGTCAAAGAAAAAGAGCTCAAACAAGGGCTCAATCCCTAACGCAAACAATACAATAAATAATCATACGTTATCAGTCAAATCATTTGTTATGAGATCCATCCCCTTATCCTTCGCATTGATTGTTTTTACATACTTACCTAGTCTTGCACAAGTAGGTACTGTATTTCCACCTATGGAATGTCAAAACGTAGACGGTATCAAATCCAGTTTGCCAACTAGTTTAAAAGGTAAAAAATCGGTGTTATGTTTAGCCTATTCACAAAAAGCACAGGAAAAATTGCAGGGCTGGGTAGAAGCTTCGGTGCATGATCTTATTCTGCGGAGTTCGGAACAAAGTCTTATTCCAGAAGAGCCCTATAATATTCATGCCTTTTTCATTGCGATGTTTACAGGAGCCAATCAGAACTTTGCCAATGGTGCAGAAGCTCAAATTAAGAAAAATATAGATGTACAACTCCATCCTTATATCTTACTTTACAAGGGAGAGCTAGAACTTTACAAATCAAAATTGAAGATGGATGTTAAAGACGATCCCTATGTATTTGTACTAGATGAAAAAGGGAAAATTATTTACGCTACACATGGTGCCTATACAGAGAAAGCGATGGACGAAATAGAAGAATTGATAGCGGAAGAGTAAGGAGCGCTCTCCCGCTGATCAATTTTCATAAAAGAGGATTACTGCAAAGCAACACGATTTTTTTCAAGTGATTCAATTTCATGGAATCTGTAACATCCATGGAGAACCCGAATATGTTCGTTTGACCTGTTAATGGATTAAAGAAAGGTATCTTATAGGTTTTGAAGGAATAAGATGAGCCGTTAGGCAAAGAGAAATTTTGCTCAGGAAGCTCAATAGCTGTCTTAGTTTTCAAAACCTTTTCATCTGACTCTTTGATGAGATTTAACTCTTCAGCGTTCTTGATAAAATATTCATCGTTTTTACCAATGATATCTTCTTCTGGTACAGCAAAGAGTTTTGCTTCCAAAGAATTCACCACCTGATAGGTGCCGTTTTCATCTTTTATAAAGACAGGAAAAGGCATACTTTCGATAATGGTCTTAAAAAATAAGATCGTTTTATCATTAGCTAATTCTTCTTCATTGGTATAAAATGGACTATTCTTATAATCTACTAGACTTTTTAGTTCTTTGCTAGAAGAATCAATAGTTACATTATCTAAAATAGACTCTAAATATTTAATCTTATTTTCAATTTTTGCCATTTTTTTGGCGTACTCTAGCATAATTCCAAAGCTCTTATCTGCCATAATTGTGATTATTTAATAGAATAACTTTTATTGACTACTATACTAATATATACCTATTAATTGTATTATTCCACTAAATGTAAGTATAAGATAACTATTAATTAAAAATAGGTCTTAATTTACCCAATTTGGCCCCAATAAGTACACTAACCTCCCCAAAACGTGACAGATTTATACCTATATAGAAGTAAAATATGCGTTTTCTGGATCTGCATGATATTTGACAAGCCAATACCAACCCTATAGAAACTATGGTATCTAAAACAATACTTGTTATCGAAGACGAAGAGTTCATTTCTAACTCTATTGTAAAAGCATTAAAGAAAGAAGGCTACGGAGTTGTGACTACGAGTGATTACAACACTTCTATCAACGTTATTGACGGAGCCCAGATTGATCTGGTGGTGTCTGATGTTATGTTGCCTTTTGCAGGTGGTATTGATATTGTAGAACACATTAAAAACTCACCTAAGTTATCTCACATACCTATTCTATTGGTAACAGGAATGGATAAAGATATCTTATTCAGTAGCAAGATCCCTGCTGATGCAATCATCTCTAAACCATTTGACATGTTGCAGCTTGTGGCGTTGGTGAATGCCAACATCATAAAGGCTGCTGTAAGTGTAGACTGATTTTACAAGTATAAACTGAAGTAAAAAGGCCTCGTAAACAATTGTTTACGAGGCCTTTTGCTTTAATCTATAATATAAGAAAAGAGCACGAAATGTAAGTATGAGATCCATACTCGCTCTTCGCGCTCTTATCAATAACGAGGTCCCGACCAGATTCGAACTGGTGTAGCAGCTTTTGCAGAGCTGAGCCTAGCCACTCGGCCACAGGACCATGATGTAAAAGTAACTATTTCGGCGGTTACATGAAACGTTTTAGTGAAAAAATAGTGAAGAGTGAGTG
>JACMQM010000163.1 GCA_014376985.1 Cytophagaceae bacterium
AAATCAACACCCCATAACACCGGCTTGCGGTGATAAGTGACCGTGAGGTCATGGATTTCAATCAGAGGTTGTTCGACTTGTTGAATCATAATCCAATTACTTCAGTCCGTTTACTATTTTAATGACATTGGCTCTCACCATCCCGTTGTAAGTGCCTTCCGCTGTGCCTTGCTTACCCATGGCATCCGAATACAGCGCACCGCCAATGTGTATGTCGTGTCCTTGTGCCTTGCAACCTTCTACTACAGCTTCAATGGCTTTCGAAGAAACAGACGTTTCAATAAACACCGCTTTCACTTTACTCGCTACAACACGATTGACCAATTCAGAAATATCTTTCAATCCAAAATCAGACACCGTAGAAATGCCTTGCAGTCCCAATACTTCAATGTGATAAGCCCTGCCGAAATAACCAAAGGCATCGTGTGCCGTAACGAGCACACGCGAAGATTGAGGAATGGTTTGCAATTGCTGCATCGACCAGCTATGTAGACTGTCCAGCCCTTTGAAGAAAGCGTTATGATTCTGTTCTATACCGACCGCCAAAGTAGAGTCTTTCCGTAATTCTTCCGCCACGTATAGCCAGCCTTGTTTCCAAAGCGACACATCAAACCAGATGTGCGGATCGTAAGTTTTTGCACCGGTCTTTCTCAATCTTTCTTTAGGTAAGCCATCAGCAATAGCCAAGACATGTTTCCTTCGTTTGAGTTTATCAAAGATCTCACTCATCTTTCCTTCTAAGTGAAGACCATTGTATAAAATAAGATCCGCGTTTTGAAGTAAACTTAAATCGTGTGCCGTTGCTTTGTATAAATGAGGATCAACACCTGTTCCCATTAATGAAATCACTTCCGCCTGATCACCGACTAATAACTTCACACCATCCGCCAGCATGCCGGTAGTGGTGACGATGCGGAATTTACCGTTGTCGTGAAATTCTTTTCGTTCTCTTTGACAAGAGAAGAAGGCGAAGGCAAGCAAGAGTACAGCGATGTAATGTTTACTATTCATGTTTAGTCAATAGGAGAGACCAATATGTTTTTAGCCACTTCGTGAGAAACAACCATTGTTTTTTTATCGTTCACTTTCAATTCTACCGAAGCATCAAACAGCACACGGTCCATCACCTTCACGGCAGAACCAATGCTGATGCCCAGTTTGTCTAGGTATTGCAAGAAGGCAGGACTGTGTTCCTTCATGCCTATCACTTTGGCTTTGCCATTGACATCCAGCTCAGACAGCAAAACTTGACGCAGCACCGGCATTTCGCCTTTCGCATTCGGTATAGGATCACCATGAGGATCACTGGTAGGATTGCCCAGGAAATCATCCAGACGTTCGATCAGTAATTTGGATTGGATGTGTTCGAGTTGTTCGGCAATTTCGTGTACTTCGTCCCAGTTGAAACGGAGTTTCTCTACAAGAAATACTTCCCAAAGCCTATGTTTACGTACCACTTGAAGCGCTTCCGTTTTTCCTTTCTTGGTCAAAGAAACGCCCTGGTATTTTTCGTAATGGATATAAGATTTGTCAGATAGCTTTTTCAGCATGTCACTCACTGATGCAGCAGTGGTGTTCATGACTTCCGAGATTGCATTCGTTCTCACCGTTTTGTTATCAACAGAAAGGTGATAAATGGCTTTGATGTAATTCTCTTCCGTATTGGTGAGCATACAGTAAAGATAGAGAAATAATGGGTATTCTAAAAATAAGTTTAGACTTATCTTAATTTGCAAGATCGACTGTATTGACCTTCGTCTACAAAGTAAGTTTAGTGTCTTTTAAAATAGTAGTCAGTGACAATCACCGCAGGGTCTATCGAAGAAGATTACTTAAAACTTGAACGACATCATAGAAGGTACAAGGGACTTTGCTCGCGTGTGGGACTTGTATGGTTACCTGATAAAAGAGAACCAAATTTCTTAATTCAAGCCAAAGTACAAAAAAGAACAAAGGCTAAATCATATCAAAAAACAGCATCACACCCTGAAGCCAGATCAGCTTTATTTTCATACAACCTCAAAATCTGACAAAAAAAAATCCCTGATTATTTAAACATTTTTCTCAGTTCTAACATTTTCATATGTGCAGTATCCATGGTAATAATGCCACTTCGTGACTGATCAAGGTCTAAAATTATATAGACGGTTATTGTTATCATTAACGTAAAACAACATACCAATACCGAGTCAACTTTTTTATTTTTTCTGCCGTATCCAATAATAAATGCAGAAGCCAAGCAAAGTGTAAATAAAAGATATAGAATAGAATCGGGAACATGTGACAATCGTTTATCATCCCTTGAAGCAGCGCTATCTATCATGCTATTTGTAGCAGGAATCATTTGCATACTTCTTAAAATATTGTCAGGTTTTTGGGACAGGGAGGCAACTCTACTCCATATTCGTTCTGAAATAATAGCCGATTGATTTCGGGCATCTTGTATTTTTGTTTCATCATCACCAACCTCGTAATAATTAATTCGTTCTTCAATGTATTGTTTAAAATCAGCTTTAAAGACGTTCTTTATACTGTCAGGGTATAATTCCACACGCAATAATGCCGTTCCAATATCATTCGATTCATCTACTATGGCTTGCCTCCTAGCATCGTACCGTGAAGCTGATAAATTAAAAGTGAAAGCCAATAACAACGCAAGTAATCCAAGAAGAGCGCCTTCCATAGAACCTAAGCCATTATTATTTTCAAGATTTTTTTTATTATCCTTATTAAGTCTTACTTTAAATCCAAAATAATCCATTACAAGCATTGCGATAAATAAAACTGCTGTAATTAATATGGATGAATAATTGAAAAATACTATCATGAGATTTTCTTGAAAAATTATCGAAATAATGAGTTTGCTATTTTTGAATAATTTTTATTCTGTACTTCAATAAAAGATGGGTAAGTCCGACTGCAGCAATCAAAACAGCTAAACCAATAACCTGTATATTTGATGTCAAGGGTAATGATTTTATTTGCCACTGCAATCATAGCAATTTGTACAATTGGTATAATAGGAATTCTATCTGAAGATATAATTAAAATCAGTGATTTTGTAAGCTCATATCCCACAACTATTATCAAGATCAAATCAAAAATGTCAAATAAAGGTGCCACATATATAACGAAAACAGGCGCATCCATTACTTTTTGATAAACCAAATAAATAAGATGTAATGAGGCCAGTATAATACTAAGATTCATCAAACCAATTAGAACGCGTATAACATTTTTATTAATTGTAGATCTTATTTTTGAAAATTTATCACTATTCTCCATAATGTATTTTTTATTTATTCTGCTTTTTTAAACTAAATAAATACTCAAGAAACAATTATGCCTTTCCGTTGCCGAAATTAAATATACTATTTGATCTACT
>JACMQM010000164.1 GCA_014376985.1 Cytophagaceae bacterium
AGTACAGAAGGAGCCTCGCCACAAGATCATATTTTGTTTGTGTTTGACGAACCAACTACTGGATTGCATTTTCATGATATCCGCAAACTCATCGATTCTATTCAATCATTGATTAATCATGGACATTCAGTGATTTTAATAGAACATAATCTGGATGTAATTAAATCTGCCGATTGGGTGATAGATATTGGTCCGGACGGTGGAGAACAAGGCGGCACGATCGTATTTGAAGGGACACCTGAAGGTTTGGCTGCTTGTCAAAAAGGTTACACCGGACAGTTTTTAAAGGAAAAATTAGCAGGCAATTAGACTTTTGTACACTCTTTTTATAAATAAATAACACACCACAAACTCCTCTACTTTATGCAGAAACTGCTACTCTGTGCCGTAGGATTCGGCCTTTTTTTACTGACCGCGCTGCAAGCTAATGCTCAAGAGCATTGCGGAACAATGCACAAACACAAAACATTACTTAAAAGCGATGCGCAATATAGAGCGCAGTATGAAAAAGGCCTTGAGTTAGGTAAAGCTCGCATGGCTTCCAGAGAAGCAAGTACACAAGGTACAATTTATAAAGTACCTGTAGTCGTTCACATCATGCATATAGGAGAAGCAGTTGGCACAGGGTCAAACATTTCTAACGAACAAGTTTATAGTGCCATTTCTTCTATGAATAATGCCTATCGTAAAAAGGCGGAAACCATTTACAGTGGAAATGGTGTAGACATGGAAATTGAATTTTGCCTGGCACAAAAAGATGCCAGCGGAAATGCGACAACAGGTATCAACCGAGTGAATGCCTCTGCAACGGGCAGCTATGGTACGCAAGGTATAACAGACGCCAATGAGATTAATATTAAAGCATTAAGTAAGTGGAACAATAGCAAGTATTACAACATCTGGGTAGTATCAGAAATTGATGATAACAATGCGGGCTCAGGAGTACAAGGTTATGCTTACTTTGCAGGTGCAAGTGGAAGCGTCGATGGTGCGGTGATGTTGTGCAATTCATTTGGCTACGATCCTGAAGGAACAAGAAATTACAACCTGAAAAGTTACACCAATAAGAACATTACATGTATCCATGAATTAGGTCATGCCTTTGGTCTTTACCATACGTTTGAAGGCGATGGCGGCGGCAGTTCTTGCCCTGCGAATCCCAATGGTTGCGGAAGTGATGTAGGTGATTGCTGTGGTGATATTCCTGCTCATATGAGAAGCCAAAGCAATTGTGTATCGGGTACAAATTCATGCGATGGAGTTACATCGAGAGAGTTGTTCATACACAACTACATGGATTATTCTTCTGATGCCTGCCAGAATATGTTTACTACAAATCAATCTACATGGGCAAGAAGCTACCTGACTACTGGTGGCTCAAGAGCTTCTCTTGTTACCAGTGCTAACTTAACGGCTTGTGGTTGTAACGGAAACACTGCTCCTATCGCGCGTTTTTATACTTTAAACAAACAACCATGCGAAGGCACTCCGGTTCAGTTTATAGATGAAAGTTTGAATGCTCCTTCCGCTTACAATTGGACATTGGTAGGCGCTGCACCTCAAAGTTCTGCCAGTCAAAATCCAACGGTCAGTTATACTGGTGCTGGTCCTTATACGGTATCCTTAACGGTGTCTTCCTCCGGCGGACAAAGCAATACAGCAACCAAGACGGCTTACATTGCGCCACTTGCAAGCGTTAGCGGAACCTTGCCCTACACAGAAAGCTTTGAAGGTGCTACTTTCCCTCCAACAGGATGGGAAACTTCTTCCGATGATGCTGCAACTACATGGGATGTAGAAGGCACTAAGGTTTGGGAAAAAAGACCTGTTCTAGGCAGCGGTGCAGGAGTGTCTGCCGCTGGGATGAATTTTTTCAGTTATAGCTATCCAGCAAGAACGGATGATTTGACGTCACCAACTTATAATCTAACAGGCGTTTCTAATCCCAGTCTTACATTTAATGTTTCTTACAGAACGTATAGCGCTGGAAATGCAGATACATTGGCAGTCTATGCTGTAACGGATTGTGGAAATACATTGATGAGCTTGTATAAAAAAGGAGGAACAGCTTTAGAAACTACCTCATCAACAACTCTTAGTTCCTATACACCAACTAGCACAATGGATTGGCGCACTGAAACGATCGATTTGAGTGCGTTCATCGGTCAAAGAGTTCGTGTTTTATTTAGAGCAATGAATGATTATGGAAACAATTTGTACCTAGATAATATTAATCTTACGGGAACATATAACACACCGGTCGCTGACTTTACAACTTCTAAGACAACTGGAGTAGTCAGCGCGGAGGCCATTACATTTACCAATGCCTCTACTGGAAACATCACTTCTTACTTATGGAATTTTGGATCAGGTGCTACTCCGGCTACAGCCAATACAGCAGGACCTCATAGTGTTAGTTACAACACGACAGGTTCTAAAACTGTTTCATTGGCTGTTTCTGGTCCTGGTGGTAACAATACAGTGACTAAAACGAATTTGGTAAGTGTAGTGACTACTGTAATTTCTTCCAGTGCATTAGAAAACGCAGGAATAAAAGTATATCCTAATCCTACGAAAGACCTGATATATATTGATGCGGACAATAGTGAATTTGTATCCGCAGAACTCTTAGATGTGCTTTCAAACACAGTCATTGGAAAACAAGGAAATGCGGACGGATCCAGATTGGAAATCAACCTGACAGGCAAGCCGCAAGGGCTGTACTTGTTGTTGATTAAAACCACTCAAGGCAACTTCGGAACGCGAGTGATGAAAGTCAATTAAGGAAGGGAAAACAGAAACAGAAACAGAGCGGAGAGCGAAGGAAATATTCTTCGCTCTCCGCTCTGTTTCTACACACTCTTAATAGTTGCGGCTATAGACTTCCCGCTTATCATCAGCCGGAGTCTTTGTCTTTGATTTTTTTCTGACGACATCGCCCATAAAACCTACGGTGAAATATAACAGCTGTGAATTGTTGTAGCCCTGAAGTTCGTGATTGTCCCTGGGATCTTTAAAGCGATAATCATCCGTAAAAAAATTCTCGAGCATATAATGTATACTGACGGAGGCTCCTGATTTTGCTTTAAATCCAATGAAAACGGAAGGTATAAAAGGTCTCACACTGTTATAGGGATGTCGTTTAATCTTGGCATCATCTACAAATACTTTTTCTTTGTAGGCAAACAGGTAATCATACTGAGCACCCGCAAGGAAATACCACTTCTTATCCATATTGCCAATACGCAGATAAACAGGTACTCCTAAAGCATAGGCTCTATGTTTTGTTCGGAAGACACTATCTCTTAAGATCAAACCCATGTTTTTGATTTCTAATCCTACTGATAATCCTAGATGGCGTGTCAGGTCAATATTTATGAAAGTGGAATAATTAAAAAAAGCAGTAAAACGCATGGGAGAAGCCACGTTTTCATTTCCTCTCGAAATACCAGGCGCGTTTGAAAATATTAGTTTGATTTGATTAGAGCTATATACCTTTTGAGCTTGTATATTTGAAGCGAACAATAGGGCTATAAAGAAAATGGCCAGGATTATAATTCTCATGCACAGGGATTTTAATCGAAAGTAAGATACTTATTTTAAGAACACAATGAACTATAAGCAAATAACGCTCCATAAGAAAAGAGAGCGTTCCGTCATCCACCGTCATCCCTGGTTATTTTCAGGGGCAGTAGCAAACACTTCTGCAAAAACCGACGGAGAAATTGTACAGGTAAGAGATTTTGACCAGCATATTTTAGGGTATGGTTTCTTTTCAACCAAGAGTCAGATCGTATGCCGGATGTTTGATTGGAGTAATGAAGAGCAAGTATTTGATCAGTCCTATTGGAATAAGAAAATAGAGGCTGCTATTGCTTTGAGAAAAGAAATCATCAACTCGGGGCATACTACTACTTATCGCCTGCTTCATGCAGAAGGCGATTTTCTTCCGGGTATTATTGCCGATGTTTACGGTGAAGTGATCGTGTTGCAGATTTTAACAGCTGGCACCAAAAAACTTTTGCCTCAATTGACAGAAGTGTTTACATCACATGGCTTTCAATTCATTTATTTAAAACACAAGCAAAGCTCCTCCAACATTGAAGGTATGCAGCTAAAAAGCGGATGGCTTACGAAGGATAGAAGTACTTCTGTAGAAGTCTTGGAGAATGGGGTGAAATTTTGGGTTGATGTAGAAGAAGGCCAAAAAACAGGCTTCTTTATTGATCAACGTGACAACCGGAAAATGCTGCAAGAGCTGAGTAAAGACAAAACGGTTTTGAACACCTTCTCCTACTCTGGAGG
>JACMQM010000165.1 GCA_014376985.1 Cytophagaceae bacterium
AATCCTTACGTTGACTATAAAACATGCCACGGTTGTGGTAGGCGTGACTAATACCAGAAAATTTGTTGATGTACTCATTGAAGGATTTTTCCGCTTCGATCCAGTTACCCTTGTAATAGGTTGTCATAGCTACCTGATTATAAGCTTCATCAAAGTTAGGATCCAGTTGAATCACTTTGCTGAAATCGGCCAGGGCTTTGTCGTACTTTTTTTCGCTTTGATAACACAGTCCTCTGTTAAAATAAGAGTGTAGATCTTTATTATCCAGTTGAATAGCGGTTGTAAAATCAACGATGGCTTTGTCGTATTCTCTCATATTCCAGTAGGAGGAACCTCTGTAGAAATAGCCATAATTAAATTGGGGGTACAGTTTTACCACCTTGTCAAAATCAGCCAATGCTTCTTTGTTCATCCCAAATTCTGCATATGCTAATCCTCTTTTATAATACACTTCAAAGGTGTTATAGCCATGTAGTTTGCGTTCTATGATGGTCGTGAAATCTTGTACGGAACGAGCATATTTGCTGGTCAGGTAGTATTCATGTCCTCTTGTGAGGTAAAAGTGGCCATTGTATGGATCATGTACAAGGTATTTTGAAATGGCATCTATAGCTTCCTCATGACGTCCCTGTTGGATGTAGCAATCTGCTTTGAGGCCATCCACTTTCCAACTGTTATCCTTATCCAGCACCCCATATTGGTCCCAGCTATCAATTGCTCCGGTACAATCTCCCAAATTTGATTGAGCTTGTCCCAGAAGTGCAAAAATTTGTGCGTTTTCTGGTGTAATCAGGGCAGCGCTGTCTAATTTAACCAAGGCTTGCATATATTCACCCTTATCTAACAAATGCTGTGCAGCTTGAATTTGAGATGAATTTTGTGCCACAGAAGCAGTAGAAACTAAAATTCCTGCTACCAGGGCTAAGAATGGACGAGTATAGAAACGAGCTGTCATGTATTATTATTTATATATTTAATAGAAACAATTTAAGATAAATTAAAACAACTCAATACACTTGAGTTATATTTTTAGTGAATCGCCCACTCTAATATTTTCTCTACGTTAAAAAATCAAATACGATACATTAGCGGTTAGTATCTCTATTTTCAACTAAAACAAAGGAATAGGGATACTTTACAAATTTTACAGTTAATAATTCCTTCATTTTGTAACTTAAATATGCTAAATTCGTGCGTTAAACTCTTTTGATATTTTAGTCTTTAAGTCAATTTTAAACCTTTTACAACATTGGATTTATTTGAAAAATTAATGACAGACAGAGGACCGTTGGGTAAACACTCTTCTATTGCACACGGTTACTTCGCATTTCCTAAATTGGAAGGAGAAATTGCACCTCGTATGAAATTCAGAGGGAAAGAAGTGTTGACTTGGAGCTTGAATAATTATATCGGTCTGGCCAACCACCCGGATATTAGAAAAGCGGATGCTGAAGGTGCTATAAAATATGGTCTGGGCTATCCAATGGGTTCCCGAATGATGTCAGGTAACTCTTCTTTAATTGAAGAATTTGAGAGTCAATTGGCTCAATTTACAGGCAAAGAAGATGCTATGGTGGTTAACTTCGGTTACCAGGCCATGTCATCTATGATAGATGCCCTGGTAGATCGTCACGATGTGATTGTTTACGATTCCGAATCTCATGCTTGTATTGTTGACGGTGTGAGATTGCACCAAGGAAAACGTTTTGTATTTCCTCACAATGATCTTGCGAACTTGCGCAAGCAATTGGAAAGAGCAACTAAACTAGTTACTGAATCTAATGGCGCGATATTAGTGATTACAGAAGGGGTCTTCGGGATGGCCGGTGATATGGGACGTTTAAAGGAAATCGTTGACTTGAAAAAGGAGTTTAATTTCCGCTTATTGATTGACGATGCACACGGTTTTGGAGCCATGGGCGCTACTGGAGCAGGAGCTGCAGAAGCACAGGGTGTTCAGGCTGATATTGATATTTATTTTTCAACGTTTGCTAAATCAATGGGTAGCATCGGTGGTTTTATCGCTTCCAATGAGAACGTGATCAACTATCTGCGTTACAATACCCGTTCTCAAATTTATGCTAAAACACTTCCTATGGCATTTGTTGTGGGAAATATGAAGCGTTTGGAATTGCTTCGTACAAGACCAGAATTGAGAGAAAATCTTTGGAAAGTAGTGAATGCACTTCAGAGTGGTTTGAAGAAAAAAGGCTTTAATCTGGGTGTAACAGAATCTCCCGTGACTCCTGTATTCCTTTCTGGAACAGAGGCAGAAGCAGCTCAAATGATCATTGACCTGAGAGAAAACTATGGTATTTTCTGTTCTATAGTTATCTATCCTGTTGTCCCTAAGGATGTTATGATGCTTCGTTTGATCCCGACAGCGGACCATACTTTAGCAGATGTCGAATTGACAATCAATGCTTTTGCTGCGATTGCTGAAAAATTGAAGGCAGGAGCTTATTCCGGTAGCCTTTCTAATATTTCTGTTTAGGTAAAAAATAGCGATTCTGACGATTTTATTTTGTTTTGGGATCGCTATTTTTATATATTTAGTAAATCAACACCAATTTATCAACGTTTAAAATTTTTCAAACATGAACAGGTACCAACAACTAAAGGATCTTATTGCTTCATTAGAAGCTGATTTCGTGAAGTTTTATGACAAAGAGAACAGCGCTGCTGGAACTCGTGTTCGTAAAGGAATGCAAGATTTGAAAAATCTCGCTCAGGAAATAAGAGTAGAAGTACAAGACGTTAAAAACACAGACGAAAAATAGTCTGGTTTTATAGCTTAAAAAAAGCCCCGTTGATATTTCAACGGGGCTTTTTGTGTTTTATGGCTATTCAAGAATATTAACGAACTTTTGCAGGCATAGCCTTCAGCATCCTACTTTTTAAGGATTCAGAAGCCTCTACTAATGGAAGACGAACTGTAGGTTTGCACAAATGAAGTTGATCCAGCACAAACTTAATTCCCACAGGATTGCTTTCTTCATACAACAAAGGATCCAACGCAGAAAATTTTAACAATTCTTGAGTAGCGGCTTTGAAATCTCCTTTTAGCGCATGATTGATCATTAAACTAAATGATTCAGGAAAAGCATTAGCCAAAACAGAAATAGAACCACTTCCTCCTGCCGCAATCATTTGTACCGCTACCATATCGTCACCAGATAACAGTAAGAAGTCCTTCGGTGTCACTCTAAGGATGTCCAGGGCTAAATTCATATCACTGGACGCTTCTTTGATCCCGATGATATTTGGTACCTGAGCCAAACGCTCTACGGTAGCCAATTGAATGCCTGTACCGCCTGTTCTTCCCGGAACATTGTACAAGACCACCGGTACCGGTGACGCTTCTGCAATAGCTTTGTAATGCTGGTAAATTCCTTCTTGAGAAGGTTTGTTATAGTATGGAGACACAGAAAGGATGCTGTTCACACCTTTCAGGTTCATCGTTTTTAATTTATGAATGACATCAGCCGTATTATTACTGCCCATTCCAAACATAATTCCTTTTCCTTTCGCTTCTTCACTGGCGATGTCAAGGATCAATTGCTTTTCTTCTGTCGTAGTGGTAGGAGATTCTGCTGTGGTACCGTTCACAACAAGGTAGTCCACATTACCAGCTATGCAATGTCTGATCAGACCTCTGTAGGCTTCTATATCAATCTCTAAATTTTCCTTGAATGGCGTGACTAATGCAACGCCTGTTCCTCTCAATTCCTGTGTAATGCCCATGCTTTTGTTTAAAAAACCTTTCAGGGCACAAAATTCGTGAATAAAAGGGTGAATATGAAGGATTGTGGAAAATAAATAGTGTTAGTAGTTAGACGTTAGACAATAGAAGGGGAAATATTGGATTTTTGCAAAGAATAGATGAGTGAAAGAAGAAGAAGAATGTAGACGATATGGGCGTTCCCTGCGGGCCGGGCTTTCGCCACTCGTTTTTTTCTTTGGATCATACAAACATGTTACCCAACCTCCTGCCAAAGAAAAAGAACTCAGACAATGGCTCAATCCCTAACGCAAATCCTTTAACTCATTATTAAAAAGAACTTAACAACTAGTTAATCATTTCAGCAAACGCTTTCTCTTCAATAATCTTCACACCCAAGGATTGAGCCTTTTCCAACTTCGATGGCCCCATGTTTTCACCGGCTACTAGGTAAGACGTTTTACCGCTCACTCCGGAAGCAATTTTACCGCCGTGTTGTACAATAAGTTCTTTTAATTCTTCACGGTCATATTGTGTGAATACTCCGGAGACTACGAATGTCAAGCCTTCCAGCTTGTTCGATAAACCTGCTTTGGGGGCATCGGCTTCCGAACGTTCCAATTGCACTCCGGCTTTACGAAGTCCCGCAATGATGCGCAGATGATCTGCATTGTCAAAATATTCTTTTACACTTCGTGCAATGCGTCCTCCAATTTCCGGTACAGCTACTAATTCTTCTTCTTTTGCTGCCATCAGCAAATCAATCGATGGATAGGCATCGACTAGTTTCTCCGCGATGGTTGCTCCTACATGTCTTATACCCAGAGCGAATAAGACATACCTGAAAGGAACTTGTTTTGATTTTTCAACGCCGTCAATTAGATTTTTGACAGACTTATCTGCAAATCGATCCAATTTAATTAAGTCTTCGTAACGTAAGTCATACAATTGATCCGGTGTATTCACCATTCCTTTTTGATATAGGAGATCAATGGTTTCAGATCCCAAACCATCGATGTTCATGGCTTTGCGGTGAATGTAATGTTCCAGTTTACCTTTTACCTGAGGGGCGCAGCCTTTCTCATTGGGACAGTAGTACGCCGCTTCTCCTTCTTGTCGGACAAGTGTGGTGCCGCATTCAGGACAAGCGGTCGGGAAAATTACTTTTTGTGCATTCGGTTTGCGTTTTGCCAATACAACGGTTGTAACTTTCGGAATGATTTCTCCTCCTTTTTCTACTGATACTTCATCCAGAAGATGTAAATCCAATCGTTCGATTTCGTTTGCATTATGTAAGCTGGCACGCTTGACCGTTGTACCCGCCAGCAATACAGGCCTTAAGTTGGCGACAGGCGTTACCGCTCCAGTACGTCCCACCTGGTATTCGACAGAGAGGAGTGTGGTTTCCGCTTTTTCTGCCTGGTATTTATAAGAGATGGCCCAGCGTGGACTCTTAGCCGTAAAGCCTAGTTCCTGCTGCCAGTCGAATTTATTCACTTTGATTACGATGCCGTCAATAGCAAGCGGCAGCGTATGTTTGTTCTTTTCCCAATAGTGGATGAAGTCCATGATGTCTTCAATGCGACTGCATTTTCTGTAGCTATCAGAAACCTTAAAGCCTTTAGCGGTCAACCATTGCAAGGATTGTTCATGTGTGGTGAAGAGGAGTTTATCTCCTGTCAATGAATACAAATAGCAATCCAATTTACGTTTGGCTACCACACCGGAGTCTTGCATCTTGATGGTCCCGGATGCGGCATTCCGCGGATTAGCCAGTAAAGGTTCTTCGTTTTCTTCTCTTTCTTTATTCAGTTCTTCGAAGGAACTCACAGGCAAAAAAGCTTCTCCTCTTACTTCAATCCATTCTGGAATATCTGTTCCTTGAAGACGTAAGGGAACCGTACGAATGGTTTTTACATTGGTCGTGATGTCGTCGCCTCTTTCTCCATCACCACGTGTAGCGGCCTGCACGAGCATACCATTTTGATAAGTTAAACTTACTGCAACTCCGTCAAATTTTAATTCGCAGACGTAATCAATTTGTTCATGTCCAAGTGTTTTACGTACACGCTGATCAAATTCCCGGATCTCTTCTTCGGAATAAGTATTGCCCAAAGACAACATGGGAAAACGATGAATAACAGCAGCAAACTCTTTGGTGATGGTTCCACCTACTCGCTGTGTAGGGCTGTCTGCCTGTTTGAAGGAAGGATATTGTTGTTCCAGAGCTTCCAACTCTTTCAATAAAAAGTCAAACTCCTGATCGCTGATCGGTGATTGACTTTCCTGATAATAAAGATAG
>JACMQM010000166.1 GCA_014376985.1 Cytophagaceae bacterium
AAACCTTTGTTTTGCCGTGCTACAGTGCTTCGTTTAAGCAAATAGATGAGAAAACACTATTGGCCTATGATAAGAAATATTACAAGTATGTTTTTATTGTGAAAAATAATTTATTGAAAGAAGCAGCAGTGATACTGGAGCCGCAAAAAGTATTGAATTCTATTATACAAAAAAGAACAACATACCTTAATGAATTCATTTCAGATGAAAAAGCTTTATTAAATGCATACTTGAAAGCCGTTGCTTCGAGAAATGATCCGCACTCTGTTTTTTTAGATGCGCACGAAAAACAACAATGGGTCACTCATCTTTCGAAAGAAGAATTGTCTTTTGGATTTGAGATAGAGATTGCAGAAAATGAATTGTACAAGGTTAAAGAAATGGTGCCAGGCGGTGCAGCCTGGAATTCCAAGCAAATTGAAGTGGGGGATTTCATTGAACAGATTGAATTAGAGAGCGGCAAAAAGTATTTGGTTGGCATCGATTCTGATCATGATTTCTATGAAATTTTTCTATCCAAAGAGAACAAAACACTTACTTTTTATTTGTCTAAGCCGGATGGTTCAAAAGTGAAAACAAGATTGACCAAAGGCAAAGTAGAAGTTTTTGATAATGTCATCAACGGATACGTTTTTCAAAAAGACAAAGAGAAATTGGGTTATATCGACTTACCTTCTTTTTATTCTGCAGCACCTCCTTATGGTGGTAATGGTTGCGCAAGTGATTTAGCTCGAGAAATTTTGCAATTGAAAAAAGATTCTATCGATGGATTAATCATCGACTTAAGAGGAAATGGAGGAGGCTACATGCACGAAGCCCTGAGCATTGCCGGTTTGTTTATTGATGAAGGGGTGTTGGCTTTAAAGCAAGAGAAAGGAGATAAACCCCGTTACCTCAAAGATCCGAATCGCGGAACGGTGTATGATGGGAAATTGATTATTTTGGTAAACAGTTATTCCGCTTCCGCTTCAGAATTATTAGCGGGCACTTTACAGCAATACAACCGAGCCATTATTGTTGGTAATAAAACATTTGGTAAGGCAACCATGCAAGTGTTTTTGCCTATTGATAGTGTTGCCGAAATAAAAGGATTGAATGATTATTATGTGAATGTGACCATGGGAAAATTTTACATGGTCAATAAAAAATCACATCAGGCTTACGGTATTCAACCGGATATCAGTTTACCTAGCATGCACGATTACCTGAAGGTGGAAAGCGAATTGAGTTCTTTGTATTATCTCAAACCGGACTCTGTCGTGAAAACTGTAGAATTGAATATAATGCCTAAGATGGAGCTTACAAGAATAAAACAACTGTCTGAAGCCCGTGTGAAGGCAGGACATTGGACAACCACGTTTAAGGCTCTTGCGGACAGTGTTAATTATTACCATTGCAATCCTAGGCCCGTCGTGTTGAATCAATCTACGCTGTTTATCTGGGAAGATGCCCGCGACAAATACATGAAAACCCAAGAGCAGAGTAAATCCATAGAATTTATACCTTATCCTATTGTCAATACTTCTTTGTACAATCGGTTTTTGAAAGATCACGAAATGTATACCAAACCCAATGAATTTAAAAAAACAGAACTGAAGAAAGATGTCAGGCTGTATGAAACGTTAAATATTTTATCCGATTACATCCATCAACCATAATAATAAACTGATGAAAACAATTTTTACTTTGCTATTAGCGCTATTGTTCAGCTCTAATCTTGTACTGGCACAAAATCCAAATGTTGCCGTAGAGTATATGAATAAAATGAGTACTGAGTTTAAAGCGATACAAGAAGCAACCTGGGATTATACCAAGTCAGCCGCTAACAATCAGAATGCACGTAAGATCAACAAAAGAAGATTGGAGTTGATTCAACAGATTGACGCATCAATTAAAAATGTAAGTAAGCTGACAGCGTATGAAAAAAAAACATACTTTAAAGATTCTGTGCTTTCCTATTTGAAAATTCAGAAGATTGTCATACAGGAAGATTATGGGAAGATCATGGACCTGGAAGACATCGCAGAAAGTTCTTACGATGCCATGGAAGCCTATATGAAAGCAAAAGAGATTGCTAACAGTAAAATGAAGACTTCTTCGCAGCAGCTTTCCGACACGTACGAAGCATTTGCCAAAGAGAATAATGTGACGATTAGAGAAGGAGAGAAAGACAAACTAACGAAACAATTATTGGTAGCCGATGAAGTGTATGATCATTACAACGAAATCTATTTGGTTTTCTTCAAACCCTACAAACAAGAATTGTATTTATTGGATGCTATGAATAAAGCCGATCTGGCTGCTTTAGAACAAAACAAAGTGAGTTTGTCAAAGATTAGCGGGGAGTCATTGGTGAAACTCAAAGGCATCAAACCTTTTAGAGGCACAGACAATACCATTCGCGCAGCCGCTACAGAGCTCATTACTTTTTACAAAGATGAAACCGATACTAAATTTTTCAAGCTGATTGATTTCCAAACAAAGAAAGATGCGTTTGATAAAGCAAAGAAAGCCTTTGAAGCCAATAAGAATAAAACCAACGATGACATTAACGCTTACAATACACTCATCGGTGAGTTGAACAAAGCATCTGCTGAGTTTAACAATACCAACGCGGAATTGAATAAGAAACGCAGCACATTGATTAACGATTGGAATAATGCTTGTCAAAACTTTACCGCGAAGTATCTTTGATAACTACGAATCGCAAAACAACAATTGCGTTAACGCAGCACTTGAAGCCATCCGTTCACATTGCCGCACTGATCACCGGAATTAATTTGATAGTAGTAAGTCCCATCCGATAACTCAGGTGCGTCCCAATTATTATCGTAATTGTTGTTTTGATAGATTGTTGCACCCCATGTGTTGTATATTTGCAAGAAGGTATGGGGAAAGATATTTACAATTTCAAACCGGTCATTTTTATCGTCGCCATTAGGAGTAATCAGGTTTGGAATAAAAATGTTGCGAACCTCAATCGTATAATCTGTAGTGACCAGACAACCACTTACCAGATCTTTCATTTGAAGCAACACCTTTGTATCATGCTGCAAGCCGGATAATGAAGGGGATGCATCTGTTGAGAACATATTGCTGCCTATATACCAGTGATGCATAGAATTCGCATACCTATCACCAAACAAGGCATACAGCTGAATGCTGCTTTTTTCACATAGCCTTGCAGTATCAGCTTTGATTTGATGATCCGATGAAATATTAATCGGAGGTGGAGTAGGAAAGCTTACATAATTGGTGTCTACCTGTAAGTTGGCATACCACCAGGTATTGATGGTTCTATTGTTTCCAAACATAGGATGAGACAAAGCAGTAGTAGAAACAGTATTACTATCTGGAGCGCTCCAGCTGTGACACCCTAAAGTTGTTGAATTAGGTGTTGTACAACCTTCCGATTGATAGATTCCTTCGGGCAGCTGCGTATCGTCCCAATACAGTTCTAGTTTTCTATATTCTGGAACAACCATTTCTACAATGTATCCATTCGGATGTCCTTCTACATCGTATAAGGGCAAGTGTGTTAAGCCCCTTCTAAAATTGGCAATGCACATAAATTCTTCTTCGCTGTGATAAGGTTGCCCTAATCCATCTAATCCATCCCAGGG
>JACMQM010000167.1 GCA_014376985.1 Cytophagaceae bacterium
CAAAAGAAAAGAAACAAAAGAAAAGGGCGCCACGAAAACCAATTAAAGAAGATCCTTTTGGATCCTTCAAACGTTACGAAGTTAATTTCAAATAGGGTCTTCTTTAATTCGCTCTTTCGTGGACCCTGCCGCACCATGCTTTAGTAGAGTATTACGCAATAGGATAATTAATTCCAAACAGAGTTAATCAGGCTTACTGGAACTAAAATATTAATTCATTTTTTTATTTATAAAAGTTTCCATTTTGGAAACTTTTATTCATTTTTTATTTGTATTTTTATTATAGAATGTATGCGTATTATCAAACGCAAGACGCTCATTGATCTTGCCTTAAAATATCCTCAAGCGAAGAAACAGTTTGATATTTGGTATGCTGAAGTTGTAAAAGCTGATTGGCAGGGTCCTCATGAAATCAAGATTAATTATCCATGAGCTTCCATCCTGAAAAATGGCAGGGTTGTTTTTGATATAGTTGGCGGCTCTTTCAGACTTATTGTAAAAGTGGAGTATCGATTTCAGGTTGTTTATATTTTGTTTTTCGGAACACATAAAGAATATGATAAGGTAGATGCAGAAACTGTTGATCTTTATTAAAGAAAACTATGAAACTGAAAATATTAAAAACCAAAAAGGAATATGAAGAGGCTATTCGAGAAGTGCAATTATTGCTTGCTTCATCGCCAAAGAAAAAATCCCCAGCGGCGGATACTTTAGAGTTGTTGTTATTATTGGTTACAAAATATGAAGAGGAGCATTTTCCTATCGATGCTCCGGATCCCATAGAAGCCATTAAGTTCAGAATGGAGCAACTCAATTTAAAACCAAAAGATTTGGAACCGATGATTGGTAATAAAAGTATGGTATCGAGAATACTGAACAGAAAAAGACAACTTACTATTGATATGATTCGTCGCTTACAGGATCAGCTCAATATTCAAGGAGAAGTGTTATTAAAAGAGTATAAGCTTGTTTAGCGTATTTCGATTACTGGAATAAACGAAATCATTTCCTCATCACTAACACTCACTATTAAAACAGAAAAGCCCCGGTAAATACCGGGGCTTTTCTGTTTTAATAAATTAAGATACTATACCGAGAAACTCTCCCCACACCCGCAAGTACGGGAAGCATTGGGATTGATGAATTGAAATCCTTTGCCATTCAATCCGTCGGTATAATCTAGTGTAGTACCTAAAAGGTATAAAAGACTTTTCTTGTCGACCATGATTTTGATGCCTTTGTCTTCGAAGATTTGGTCGGCTTCGTTGGTGTTATTATCAAAATCCAGATCATACATTAAGCCTGAGCAACCGCCTCCTTTAACAGAAACACGGACGTTATAATCAGCACCATATCCCTCTTTCGAGCGCAGGTTAGCTACATGTTCTTTGGCTTTATCTGTAATGTTAATCATGTTGGATCTCGGTGATTTGCTTTGAAAACTATATTTATGCTGTAAAAGTTCAACGATCACGTTGATTACATGGTAAAATGGTCGTTTTCTTTACGCATTTTTTTGATTTTCTTGTAGTTCTTTTTACAGCCTTTTTTATGGCGAACGCAATCTGTGAAAGTAAGAGTAAGAACGAGCAGAGCAAGCAATACTACTATTTTTTGCATAGTTGTGTTAAAGTTGATTTTGTACTAAATTAACAAAAAATATTTAAAAAGAATTAGTCAAATGAGTGAACGTACTGAAATCAGTGAAATAGGAGAATTTGGGTTGATCGGTCGTATCCGCGAAATGGCTTATCACGGCAGCAAATCCACTGTAAAAGGCATAGGAGACGATGCCGCCGTCATTGACAACGGTGCAGATTATTTGATTGTTTCAACAGATGCCCTGGTAGAAAACGTACATTTTGATTTGGGCTACGTACCACTCAGGCACCTGGGTTATAAAGCCATGGCCGTCAATTTTTCAGACATGGCTGCCATGAATGGCATTCCTACACAAGTCGTTGTGGCTTTGGGCCTGAGCAATCGTTTTTCTGTAGAAGCAGTAGAAGAGTTATACGAAGGCATGCGCCTGGCTTGTGAAAAATACGGGGTGGATTTGGTAGGAGGAGATACCACTACTTCCCGTTCCGGGTTATTTATCTCTGTGACGGTAGTAGGTAAGGTCGCCAAGGATAAAGTAACCTACCGTAAAGGAGCAAAGGAAAAAGAACTGATTTGTGTCACCGGTGACCTGGGAGCTGCTTTTATGGGGCTTCAGGTTTTGGAACGTGAGAAACAGGTGTTTCAGGCGAATCCTGAGATGCAACCGGAGTTGGAGGGGAAAGACTACATCATTCAGCGACAATTGAAGCCAGAGCCTCGTTTAGACGTGGTGAAGGAGTTGGCTAGACTCGGTGTTACGCCCAGCAGCATGATTGATATTTCGGATGGGTTGGCCTCAGAACTGTTGCATCTCTGCAAAGCCTCGGGCTTAGGAGCACGCATTTACGAAGAAAAAATACCGGTCGATCGTTTGACGTATGAAGTAGCCAGAGAATTCGAATTGGATCCGATTACCGTACAGTTAAACGGTGGTGAGGATTATGAATTGCTGTTTACCATGGCTCAGGAGGATTATGAAAAATTACGCAATCATCCGGACATTACGGTTATTGGTTATATGGAAGAAGGATCCACAGCCGTGATGATTTCCAAGCAAGGCAATGAAGTACAGCTGCAGGCGCAGGGTTGGAAACACTTTTAAAGAGATGGGAAATGAGAGATGAAACAATTTCATTTCTCATTTCCCGTCTCTCATTTCTTTTTTTTAGTCTTCCGGATACGGTATGAAAAGGAAATTCGTGAACGTTTCATCGATCACAAATAAACAGCAAAACTCGTCTGGATCTTTGTAATTATCCTGAAATAATTCTTCCTTTTCAATAAGCTTTCTTTGTGTGAATTCTTCCATATAAGAAAAGAAGTAATTCCAGTCTAATCCATGATCGGCTCTATTGATCAGGAGTTGCCCTAGTGGCTGTCCTGTTTTGCAAATTGGAAAAACAGGGAAGTCTGAAATTCCTCTTGACCGTAATTGTTCAGAAGCTTGTCTTAAGGTGTCGCATACTTTGACGAAATCTTTGGTGATGGTCCCTAAGTATTTGCCGTCTAATTCTGGATCGTTGTTCATGGTTATTTTTGAAAGGAGAGAAGCGCTACAAAATATTTTTTTAAGGCATTGAATAAAGCACCTGACAGTTGCTGGTATTTTACATTTTCTTCTTCAGGCTCGAAGTATTGATCGTTCCAGGAACCCATACCGCCAAATACATCGGCAATGCTGCAGGCAAAGAAAGCATAGATGGTTTTACTATCCCAGCCGATGATAAGTAATTCTTCCGAGTAGAAAAACACATTGGTGAAATTTTCTATCGCTCGATCTGAAAAGTTTAATTCTTTTAATTCCCGAATGATTTTTTCTTTGTGTGCTTCGTCAAAGTTTCCTTCCGGAAGTAAACCGGTCAATAGGTAATCAGCAAATTGAAAAGCTTCTGCAAAATTGGAATTGTTTTTGGCCGCAAAGGCTCCGGTTGCTTTCAAAGCCTGCTGCAAGGTTGCTTTCAATTCTTCTTCAGGTGGAGATACTTCTGGAACACCAGTATAATCCATGCGTTCGAACGTATGGGCTTCCCAGGGTTGTGTGTTGCCGGCTAAAAAATATTGGGAACGGTCGAGTTTTCCTCTGGCCACAATGCGTTGGGCTTCCAGTTCATCCGGTCCTAGTTTGGATTTCAAAGAAGCCGGTATAAATGGTTTCATTTTTTTCTCCTCACAACATTCACAGATGAACCGGCACATCATGTTTGCGATGCCTTGCAATTGATCCGCCGGATAATTTTGAATGCTTTCTTTCCAGTGGAATGGATCTAATGTAAGACCATTGGGATATTCTTTTAAAAAAGCGTCTAACTTATGTATCACCTCGTCAGCAAAAGGCTGAGTTTCTACTAAGCTTATTAATTCTTTGGAACTGATCTCTTCTACAAGGTATAAGTAAATGTATTCACGCTCTTCTTTGTCATCGTAAAAAGAAAAGCTGGATGGCTGCAGTAAATCTTTTAATGCTTCAGGAATTACAAATTCAGTTCCCTTGATGATGGCGTTCAGTTGCAACTCTTTTACAAAATCTCCGGCTTGCCATTCAAAGGTTTGGTAACCTTCCGGACTCACAAGATGAGATTGTATGCTGCCTTCTGCCATGCGCGGACGGCTGTTGAGTTCATTATTTTTCTGTACCAATTCTTCCAGGCGTGTCCACTCTGAAGCAGGATTAACTTGTGCATTCACCAATGCCAGCAGTTGTTCCGGACTGATTTCATTGGAAGGACTGTAACGGGTTTGTAAAATACAGAAATAGTTCTGCGCAGCAGTTTTAACATGGAAGATCACATCTTCCACTCCCGCGAAGGCCGCAGCCATGTGGGCGGGTAATTGTTTTTCTGAAAGTGCACTATAAAAATAAGTAACGCTTTCAATGTTTTCTTTTCTGAATGCTTTAGCCCATTCAATAAGCCCCAAGTATTGATTATCGGATGCTTGTCCACCAATGGAAACGGTTTGTGGTTTGCGTAATTCATGTACTTCAAATCGTTGTTCGATAAAGGTCGCGAGTTCCCGAAATTTGCTTTCGGAAACCTGAAGCAAGCCTCCGCTCAGTAATTTGATGTAATCGTTTCTTTTCATGTGTTCTCCTTCGACAAGGAAGAATGAGTTAATGCAATATATAGCTTATAAAAATAGACCTTTTTTAGTTGCTCTAAAAGCGATCCGGAGACCATTTGGTTGATTAAAGACAATGGTTTGAATACCAGTGATTCATGTATTTTTTTGAAAAGCCAGGAAGCGTTTACTAAGTGAATGTTCTCTTATAGGAAATGGCTTTTTTTAGCTGTGGAAAAAATATCCAAATAGTACCAATTGACGAGTAGATTGGACTATTCAGATAGTAAGAAAAAAAACAATTGTAGTGCCCGATTTTCAAGGCATAAATTTATTAATAGAATTTTAAACAGGCAATTGCAGATCAATGAAAGTAAATTATTTGTTGACTCCTCTGTTTTTAATGTTTAGAAAACAGTATCTTTGAAATCGGTTTAAAATGTTGAATGATAGTTTGGTATAGTGTTGGTCTTTTTTAGTCGCGTTGAGTTTTGAATCAGTTCTCCTTTTTTATTTTGTGTTTCTTGCTGGTTTGCTCTTCCTTGTCTTTTGCTCAGACGGTAGACATTGAAGACACGTACAGTTCCATCAGGAAAAAAGAATTCGCCACCATCCACGGAGGAGCATCAGCCAGTTTAATTTATCATGAAAGCAACCGACCCGATACGGGCCGCTTGCCTTGGGTGTATAACCTGAATGGTAATTTGAATGTGACCATATTGAAGAATTTTTCGATCCCTGTTTCATATAACCTCACCAATCAAGGTGGCTCCTACAGTTATCCTACCTTTCCCAATCGTTTAAGTCTTCATCCCACCTACAAATGGATCACTGGTCACATTGGTGATTTTACCATGAGCTTTTCTCCTTACACGTTCAATGGCCATCAGGTCAGAGGTGCGGGAGTGGATGTGACTATTGAAAAAAAAGTGAAAGTCAGTGGGTTTTATGGCATATTAAATCAAGCCGTACAATACGACTCTACCAATAGAACCTTGCCAGCCGTATACAAGCGCATCGGTTACGGTTTGAATGTATTGTATAGTGGGGCTAAAACAACCGCCGGTGTTTCTTATTTCATCGGTAAAGATTTGAAGTCATCTATCGAAAAGATAGATGACTCGTTGAGAATTTATCCAAAAGAAAATGTGGCCTTAGGATTGAAACTGGGACAACGCCTTAACCAGAACCTGATGGTGGAAGGAGAATACGGTTTGAGTATCACCACAGAAGATTCAAGAATCAGCGATGGCAAAATAAAATCATTGAATGTATTGAACCAGGTGCAGGTCAATCAGACGTCTGATCAACGCAGTGCTTATAAAGTAAGGGGAAGTTATACGTTTTTGAAAAACACCATTGGTATTGGTTACGAAAGAGTAGCTCCGGGTTATCAAACCATGGGTGCTTATTATTTCAATAATGATTTTGAAAATTTTACGGTGGATTATGCCAGAACATTTTTTCAAGGCAAAACGCAGTTTTCTGCTAAAGGAGGATTGCAAAGAGATAATTTAGACAAAAGTAAATCTGCTACAACGCAACGATACATAGGATCCTTACAACTTTCTTCGCCCATTGGCAAGAAAATACAACTCTCAGTCAACTATTCTAACTTCCAAAACTACATGAGAGTAAGGAATCAGTTTGATAACATCAATAGTAGTTTGCCTAATCCAAATGCGGATAGTTTGAATTACATACAAGTCAACAACAATGTGAATACATCGCTTACTTACTTGTTACAACAGTCTAAAGAGCGAGTGCAAAACATTCTACTCAATCTTAATTTCCAAAAAAGTACCAGCAAGCAAGGTGGATCGGAAGTCGCTTCGGCAGGAATTATGATGTACAACGGAATGTTGGGTTATAATTTAAACCTTATTACGCAACGGCTAAGTATAACTGCTGCACTAAACACAACACTGACACAGATGCAGACCAATACGTTCATTTATGGACCGACACTTTCTTTCAACAAGCGCCTATTCAAAGATCAATTGAATGCAGGACTATCTGCTTCTTACAACAGGTCTGAGGCTAGTGAAACACTCCAGGCTGAAATACTTAATCTTAGATCAAACTTAAGTTTCACCTATAAGAAACGCCATACATTGAATCAGTCTTGTCTTTATCAATTTCGTAGTCAAAGTCTGAAGCACACAACCGACGGAGATTTTACAGGAACAATCACTTACGCTTTTAACTTTTAAGAATAGCAATGATAGTTAAACACTTTTTAACAGGAATACTTTTAACGCTGATGGTTTGTTTTCAATCCTTCGCTATAGATGATGACAGCAACCATGTAGCGCCGGATGTTTATTTGACGAATGAAACGTTTTATTCAACCGCTTTATTAGATGCGCTGAATGAAGCAGATGACCATGTATCTGTTAATGGAGGTTTTAGTCCAATGCCGTTGCTATCGGCAGACATACGGAACAAGCGGGACTCTGTTTCTAGTGCCATGCAGATGATGGATAAGACGGGTGCGTATGCTGATCAGATTCCTGATAAGATAGACATGTTACCTGTTGGTATTAAAAAGACGATCAATAACCTGGAATATACACTCATGCTGACCAACCTTACGGCCAGTGCAGAGGAAGGAACAACCATCAGTGCTTACCTCAGAATTCTTACGAAGGAAGGTAAAATGATGATGCTTGGTGCGGAAGGTATAAAGCTCAATAGCAATGGCGGTGTATCGGATATGAAACTCATATTATTAGGATACTTGGATATTCCTATGGGTAAGGAAGGAAAGTACCGCATAGTGCTGAAGGGCGGAGAATTAAACAAAACCAACGGACTTGCCTCCACACCGATGACGTATGCCATTGTAGGATGTCAGGGTTTAAAGGAACTGAATTTAGTGGGAGAATTTGAACTCTCTAATGACTTAGTGATTCCGGTGGATAAAGACTTAAAAGCACAAACAGAAAGCGATCAAACGGTTAAAGCTCCTTTTTCCATCAGTGTTAAAAACTGGAATGATCTGGTGGTACAGCTTACCCTACCTGCTTTTGAAATGAGAGGTTTAGAAGGCTGGGTATTTAATGCACGGAATGCAGTACTAGACATGAGCGATACTAAGAATGCTCCAGCGATGGCTTTTCCGGCAGGGTATCAAAATAAATATTATGCGGGAAACTCGATGTTATGGAGGGGAGTTTACATTCAGCAACTGGATGTGGTATTGCCTGAACAATTCGCAGATAAAGAAACGAAAGTTCGTTCCCGTTTTACTGGGCAGACAATGATCATAGACCATCAAGGGGTGAGTGGCATTTATTCCATCCGTGCTCCGATCCTAACGTTGGGTAAAGGTTCGGCTTCCGGTTGGAAATTTTCTGTAAACCAAGTGATGCTTGGTCTGGAGGCCAATAAGCTTACGCAGGGAGGCTTTGGCGGAGACTTAATATTGCCAATCAATACAAAAAACAAAGACACTATCCCGCTTTCTTATAATGCGATCATCAACGATAAAGATGAATACCTGCTTACTGTAAAACTCACTGACTCGCTCAACTTCGACATGATGTCCGCGCAATTGGTGCTCAGAGAGAATTCATACATTAAAATGGACTACATAAGAAATGAGGAAGGGAATCGCAAACTGAAGCCATTGGCTGTACTAACAGGCGACATGATCATTACTTCCATGTTTAAAGGGAAGATTACGTTCACAGAATTGCGCTTGTTTACAGAGGCGCCTTACATTGGAATAAAAGGTATTATGTATACCAATCAGAATAAGGTATCCCAGTTCCCTGTGAGTATCTCAAAGCTTGGGTTAGCGGAGGCGACTATTGATGGGAGGAACTGTCTGGAACTCATTATTGGTGTAGCTGTCAATATTGATGCTAAAAAGATAAAAGGCAATACAGTAGTTTCACTAAGCGCTTACTACGATAAACCTCCGGGTGATTACTCAGAAGGAAATTGGAAGTTTTACAAATTCAGACTGAAAGAAGTTCATCTGGAAGCCGAAGTCAGTGGGTTAGTCATCAAAGGAACAATCATTTTTATGCAGGATGACCCTCTTTATGGCAATGGATTTTATGGAGATGTGACTATTACTTACAATGACAAGTTTGGAATTTCATCCACTTGCATTTTTGGAGCGACCCCTGAATTCAGATACTGGTATGTATATGGTCGCATTGATTTACCAACTGCTATACCTATCGTAGGACCCTTCCAATTGCAGGCATTTGGCGGCGGTGCTTATAGCAGAATGAGCATTGCCCCTAAAGGCTCGACTATACCTTATGTCCCTGATGTTACGGCTGGGTTTGGTGTGAAGGCACTGGTGGGTTATGTGGTTTCTAAAAAAGAAGTAATCTTTGGAGACTTGATGTTTGAAATGAATTTCAACAGCAATGGAGGGATCAAGTATATAGCCTTCTTTGGCAGTGCAAATGTTGTGGCCGGTGGGGGCGCATTAGGTGGTATTGTAGATAAATTAAAAGAAGCCGATCAGGTGGCTTTAGCTGCTACTAATCCTGCCGATGCACAAAAGATTGCCAGCGGTAATGTACAGCAAGTGGCCAAGTCTATGCCAGTAGGGAAAAAACCTGTATCAAGTATTTTTGCTTACATCGGCATACAATATAATTTTGAAACTTCGACCTTAGAAGCCAACTCTGAAATTTTCATTACGCTCGGCGTATTGAAAGGTCGTGGGCCAAACAACAGAGCGGGATGGATGGATTTTCACATGAGTCCAGGCAGGTGGTATTGTTATGCGGGAACACCGGAAGATCGTTTAGGAATTACATTAAGTCTAGCGGGTATTCATTTAGAGACGGGAAGTTATTTTATGGTCGGTACAGAAATGCCAACTTTCCCAGACCCTCCTCAAAAAGTCATCAATATTTTAGGACCTGAGTTATACCCTGCAAAAAATAATATCAGTGAAGGATCACTGAAGACGGGATCTGGTTTTGCTTTCGGGTTGGATCTTACGTTGAGAGCCGACATCAACTTTATGATTTTGTATACGCACATGGAAGCCGGTGTCGGTGGAGACATCATGCTCCGACAATATCCGGATGCCCATTGTCAAGGCAGTACTGCTGCGTTAGGTATCAATAACTGGTATGCCAACGGAAGAGTGTATACCTACCTGGAAGGAGAGATTGGCGTAAAGGTAGACCTGATGTTTATTCATGTACGCATACCGATCATCAATGGTGCAGCAGCAGCCATGCTGGAAGCTGGTGGACCGAATCCGACCTGGGCAAAAGGATACTTACGGGTACGCTTTAGTGTATTGGGTGGTAAAGTGTCCGGTGATATGAAAATGAAAATGTCATTAGGCGAAGAATGTGTCATTGTAAGCAATACTCAAGCACCTGTCAGCTTTAAAATCATCTCCGATGTTAGCCCTGCTACCAATGCTACAGAAGTAGATGTGTTTACCTATCCGCAAATCGCCTTTAACGTGGGAGTGGAAGAACCCTTTGAAATCAATGATGATAATGGCAGCAGATTGTTTCGTGTGAAAATAAACACGCTCGAAATGAACAAGGGAAATACGCTATTGGATTTTGTCAAAACGTGGACAAACAATAAGCAAACCTTAACACTGACTACTGAAAACACCTTGCCTTCTGAAAGTACGGTGGAGCTAAAAGTGAAAGTCTCTTTTGAAGAGTTAAAGGATAACAACTGGACTGTGTATGTAGTCAACGGGAAAATACCGGTGGAAGAACAAACCATCAGTTTTAAAACGAGCAAAGCACCGACTGATATTCCACACCGCAACATTGCTTACATGTATCCTGCCCATCAGCAAAAGAACGTCTACAGAGAAGAAGCCAGAACAGGCTATGTGATCTTAAAACAATGGCAGGATTACTTGCTGGATGCAGATGTGGAAAATAACAAACTCATTAAGCTAACAGCGAAAGGCAAGCCTTCGATCATACTGGAAACCAATTTGGATAGAAAAGGGAAGAAGATTGCCTTTGATATCACAAGCCTTGAAAATGAAACTTCCTACGCTATTGAGTTGATTGCACGCCCGAAAGTTGCAGGAAGTACTTCCTCTGACAATACCACCACTACTATTGGAGATTCTACCAGCGGATCTTATAGTTTAGAAGACAATAAGGCGCAAGCGGTGGTACAGAATGATGGCGACAAATTACTATTGGGCTATGAGTTTGGAACAAGCAAATACACGACCTTGTCTGCCAAGCTAAGAGAGATTGCTTCAGGAATCAATAACATTGTGGTTTACCAGGTAAATGCGGATTACCTCAACGTTCGCACCAGACGCTACGAACATTTTGATTCGACCGAATTGTTTGGTAGCATCTACACAGCCGATGTACCATTGATCAACTACCAATCGTTGTTAACGGATGCGTATTATCAAAATACCATCTTCCCTAAAATTTACAAGAGCTATCCTTACAGTGGTGTTTCCGGAAACATTGTTATCAAAGACCGTGAAGTGAGCGAGTATGGCTTTCCTCCTGTCAAAGCGATGTACCATGACCCCGAGTATGATCTGGATCCTAACCGAATGCCTTACATTAATGGATTGGCAGATGTTTATCGAAAAGATTTCAAGGACATCGAAAATCAAGTGATCAATCAATATGTAAATGGAAATGGCAATTTACTGAGTAAGTATCCTCAGTTCTTTACGCGCTTTCCGGAACCTCCATTGAACAATACCGATCAAATTGAATTTAGTTACCTGATGCCGGGAAGCATTAAAGGCACTTCAGGAGTCATTAATTACAAACGATAGTAAGGGGTGAAGAGTGAAGGGCGAAGAGTGAGCTGCATGCAATGAAAGTAAAGAATGAAATGTGATTCATGAGAGAAATGAAAAGATTAAAACAATATTTGGTAAGTGTTTTGTTGCTGATGCTGTCTTTGACGGCAGCGGCTCAGAGCAATGCAGCCAAGCCTAAAGTGAAGCCTAAGACTACTGCGAATCAAACGGACAATATTCCGGTTTCTACAACAAAAAAAGAAACGAAGGATACTGTCTCGTTAAAGAATACTTTGAAAATTCTGACCAGTATTTCAGAAAACTCAGTGAAGCTTCGTTGGGCATTAGAAAAACCGATCGGCTGGAAAGCCTGCAATGAGTATGGATTCAGAGTAGAGCGCTACACGCTTAAACAAGACAGTACCTGGTTGCCTACACCCTTGCTCACTGTGTTAAGTGATCCCTACAAAGCGAGACCGGTGGAAGAATGGGAGACATTGGCGAAGCAGGACGATTACGCGGCCATTCTGGCGCAGACCTTATACGGCAAAGAGATGCAGGTGGACATTACAGATAATAATCCTTTGACTCAGATTGTAAACCAGACGCAGGATTTAGAACAACGTTATACGCTCTCTATGCTAGCTTGTGACATGAGTTTTGAAGCAGCGAAAATGGGTGCATGGGGTTACGAAGACAAGACTGTAAAAAAGAACGAGCGTTATTTCTACCGTGTTTTTCCTTTAGCTCCTATGAATAAGGTACGCATTGACTCTGCTTTTGTAGTGGTAAAAATGGATGAGTACAAGCCATTACCTGCTCCGACAAAACCAGATATTATTTTTAGTGACAGCCTGGCCACGATTGGCTACAATTATTTCTTTTTAAAGGAAACGTATTTGGCTTTTCATGTGGAGCGTTCAACGGATGGTAAAAACTTTGAACAGATTACCAAGACGCCTGTTACGGCCATGAACATTAAGAAAACACAGGGAAGTTACCAGTTTTACTTCTCGGATAAACTGGCCGATAATACAACGGTTTACTACTACAGAATAAAGGGTGTGACGTCTTTTTCCGATGTCGGACCTGTTTCTCCAATTGTAAAAGGCAAAGGGATGACTAAAGTCAGTTCCTTTCCGCATTTGACTTCTTCTATTCTCAATGAGAAAGACCAGGCGGAACTGGAGTGGGAGTTTGATGACATAAATGAAAGTAAAATAAACGGTTTCGCCATCAACCACAGCACCAGGAACGAAGGGCCTTATAAAACAGTGCAAACGATCCTGGATGTAAAAGCAAGAGCAATGGTGATTAAGAAATTAGAGAACTCCAATTATTTTACCATCACGGCACTCGGTAAAAATGGAGAAAAGAATACTTCGCCTAAACGCTTCTTACAACTCATTGACTCCATTCCGCCCTCGCCGCCTCAGGTAATTAGCGCTATTGTAGATACACTTGGTAAAGTAATCTTGACCTGGAAAGCCAATGCGGAAAAAGATCTGATGGGCTATAAAGTATTACGTGCGAACAACCTTATCGAAGAACCCTATGTATTAACAGATACAGTGATTAAAGTAACGACCATCTTTGATCAGCTTGATCCTTCTATGATCAACAGGAAGATCTATTACTACGTGATGGCGTTGGATAAACGTTACAATCAATCGGATTTATCGAAACGCGCAGAAGTGTTAAGACCAGATGTAACACCGCCTACTTCACCGATATTTAAAAGTTACAACATTACTGATGAAGGGGTGTTCTTAGATTGGATCAATTGTCAGGATGCAGATGTGGCAAAGCATGTCTTGCTTAGAAAAGAAGCTACTAAAAATGCGGTGTGGCTTACGTTAGTGCAAACCAGAGATACTATTTCAAGCTTCACGGATAAAAGCGCTGAACCAGGCAGAACGTATTACTATTCCATTCTTGCCAAAGACAGCAGTGGATTGGAATCTTTACCGATGAAATCGTTGAAGTTAAGTTTACCGAATGATCCGCAGGTATTGAAAGTAAGCAGTTTTAAAGCCATCCCTAATCTTGACGGTAATAAAGTAGAACTGCAATGGCTCACAGAACGCACGGATGTGGCGCAGTTTGAATTGTACAAAGGATTTGGCGAAGAAGAGGTAACGCTTTGGAAAATTGTCGATGGCAAAAACAGAAGCATTTTCGATGGGGTAAGTTTGGATCTTCGCTATGAATATAAAATAAGAATGGTGATGAAGAGTGGGGCGGTGGGTGCGTTTAATACATTGAAGTTTTAAAATAAATTAGTAACGAAAAGATGAAAAAAAGCACAATGAGTTTTTTAATACTTGCCGGTTTAGCAGTATTGATGAGTTGTAAAAAAAGCAATGAAGACCCTTCACCGGGAGGACAAGATTTCGCAGAGTACCGGTTAACAAACAGTTTAGAGCACGGCCCTAAAGATTCCATAGCCTATACCTATGTTTACAATCCAAATGGATCATTGCATACGATTACAATAAATGATTCTGTGAATACTAACGATAGAACGGTTGTTTTGAAATATGCTGCAAATGGATATGTTAATTATTACAGTGAGACAAGTGGCAAGCCATACGATTACTCATACACCTATGATTACAATGCGGATGGCTTAGTGCAGACGGAGCGAAGGTATTTAGATCCTGAGGGAGCCAATAGCCTTGATAATACGACAACTTATTATTATAATATCAACAAAGATCTTCTATACACCATTGGTATTCGCAATGGCAGCAGAGACAGCGTGGCATTCGGCGGTTATGTAAACAACAGACCTGCTACAAAAAGAAGTTTTTACAAATCAGGTGCGGACTACGAGCTACAGCAAAAGTGTCGTTATACTTATGATGCACGCATGAATAAGTTGAAAAGCGAAGTGACAAATTATGGCGGAGACACTACTGTTTTTTATGTTCAGGAGCAGCATGAGTTTACCGTTCTAGATGCCAGACACCAGTTGATCCAGGAGGCTGCGAAAAGAAACGATTTCCTTTATTTGTATAATGATAATCCTTCATTGATCAGTAAGGATCAGGATAAAGATGCAATTGTTAAAAATATGTATGGGAATCCATGCGGCATTTTTTCCAGTTTCACGAGTGCGAATGTTTCAGAAAATGAATCAGGTTATGCCTTGACAGAAAGCATTAAGATAGAAAATTTCAATTGCGGTTCACTCACGAAGAGCAGAACCAATAGTTTAGTGAATGTATACGAGAAGTTATAATGCCATTCTTGTCCACCAGTGTTAAGCTGGTGGATCATTGTTATGTATCTCAATTAGATATTATGAAAAAAGGATTGTTTTTCTGCCTATTACTTTTGATGACCGTACAGGTTGTCTCTGGACAAGCTTTGTATAACGTTAAGATGAAGCTTTATGTGATAGGTCCTCCCAATTCCTACGATTGCCCGCACAATGCAGATATGAAATTTATGACGGATAGGCAGAGTATGGATTTACGGAACCAGGATCCAGGAGACATACTGATTGATTCAAACGCGCTTGTCATTTCTATTAATGAGAACTCCACCCAATTTTACATTAAGGGGAGAAATGTTAAAAAGGAAGGACGTAATTGTGCGGGAGATCAGGAGTATTATGAAGATCATAACGAATGCTTTAACGTGTATAAAACAACTTCCTTTTGGTCCAGGCAATACAGCGTACCTACCTGGGGTGGTTATGGGAGAATTGCTTTCTGGCCGAACAATCTTACCATGAAAGATTTATCGACTCGTGATATCTTTAAAGATGATACCTTAACTATTCAAGCCACAACGGGCTTCCCTGCCGATACATACAAATGGAGATATACTGTGTCGGGAGATCCCGCTTATACAGCTGCCGGTAACAAACCCATATGGGTCGATCTGCCTTCTGAGTTGCAAGGTCAGAGCACGATTCATGTGAAAGGTTCTGATTTATTAGGCAGCGATTTTGATCGGATCGTGATGGCCAAGCGCAATATACAATTCGGTCTTTGGGCAAAAGATGAAATGGGAACGTTGGTGTTAAATGCTATTTTACCTCCAGGAATAACTAATAAATTTAAAACGTTAACTCCAAAATTTAAGGCTCCACAAATTGAATCTTTTGTCACACAGTCTTCAAAATGTAACAGCGACCTGACTTCCAGCGTCATCATTAAGTTCGATAAACAGATCGGAGCAGGACGGAAACTGAGATTAAGTATGGGCTCATCCTCAACACCTATTGAGATTACCGATGACAGTTTAAAGAATACCTATTATTATGAAGTGAAGGGCTTGCCGATGGGGACGTCGCTTCAATTGTATGTACACAGTTATTATACAACAGCCGGCGATAATTTGGCGGATGTTTCTTTTATAAATAATACACCTATAAATTTCTCACTAAATACCAGACCAACGGTCTTAGTTGCTCAATTAAGCAAAAGCGGAATTTATTGTTTCAGAGGAAACGATGGAAGCATCAAAGGATTCGCCACCGGCGGAACAGTCCCTTATTCGTTTTATTATAAAAATATTTCCGGCACAGCCGTTTCGGTGACGCATACACAAATGGTATCGGTGCCTGGCTATTTAATGGATCTTACACCTGTTTCTCCTTTGGGCCTTGGACAATATGAATTGACCGTAACAGATAAGAATGGATGTAAGACAACTGTCTCTACGACTTTGACTCAACCGGTATCGGCGCTTTCTACTAGTAATGAATTGACGACAGAGGCTACAGGTTATGGAGTAGCGGACGGAACCGTGCAAATTAATGTACAGGGAGGTACAACGATCACTCCTTTACCTTCTACAGGTGCCCGTTACGGATTACCGGTGTTGAAAAATAGTGTGGGGCAATTATATACCGCAGTATTTGTTTCCAGAAACGGAAATGCAGATGTATTCAGGTTTACTCAACTGCCTGCCGAAGTATACCAGTTTAAAGCAACAGATGCCGCACTGGCCACTTATAGAATCAGCATACGAGATTCATCGGGTTGTTATGTACAAAACAGTTTTACCGTCATTCAGCCGCCGCCTCTACTTGCAACCATGGAGCAGACCGGTACAATTAAATGTTTCGGAGATAAAAATGTCACATTGATTGGGCATGCTGCAGGGGGAAGGCCTTTTGAATCTGGCAAGCCTTATACTTACGAATGGACTTTTGCAAAGGACATCGCTTCTGTTTACACTACGCTTGCGAATTCCGATTCTATTCTTACAGAGAGAGGTGCAGGCTTGTACAGACTAAAAGTGAAAGACAGGAATGGCAATCAATTCATCAAACAGTATGAGGTGCAGCAACCTTTGCAAGTTGATTACCATCTGACCATCAAAAATGTGACCTGTTTGAACTGGACAGATGGCGCGGTAACACTATCCGGAATCAGCGGCGGTTCTGGTCCTTACACAATACGTTGGGAAAATGGTACCCAAGGATTCACCATTGATGAATTGTCTCATGGTAAATATACTGTTGTAGTGACAGATGCCGTAGGTTGCAGTGTGGTGAAAGAAGCTATCGTTAAGGATACATTGAATGGCATGTTTATCAGCAAGAAGAAAGAAATTCTCCCTTATTGCTATGGAGAACACAACGGTTCTTTGGAAGTAGAAATAGAAGTCGAAACAGCTCCTTATACTTTACTGTGGAATACAGGATCAGCAAGTGCAGTATTGTCTGCTATTCCGGCAGGCACCTATCATATCCAGGTATGGGACAATAAAAATTGTTTGAAAGAAGCAGATCTTATATTGGCAAATCCTCCTGCCATTCCGCTTAACCTGGATACAAAACGCTATTTGTGTGTGGATCAAACGGCAGATTATGACATTATGGTGAAGGATAGTTTGTATGACTACAGCTGGACTGGCCCAGGCCTTCTTAGCCAGGATACAAAAGTAAGTTTGGTGGGAGAAGGGTTATACAAAGCCAAGATCACAGACCGGAAAGGTTGTTCCGTAAAAGACAGTGTACAAATATACCGTGTCAATAGAGAGATCGCTTCTGAGTTTGTAATCCCTTCGCAATTGTTCAGAGGGGAGGAAGTGGTCATGGTGAACATTACTCAGGATCAGTTTCTGGATACTGCTTACTGGCAGCTGAGCAATCCTGGAATAGAAGTGATTAAAAGTGATTATGAATATGCAACGGTCATTTTCAAAGATACTGGTTATTACCAGGTGGGGCTACAAACTCATCAGGGAAACTGCCTAAAGTTTAAAGAAAAAACGGTTCAGGTGTTTGAACCTACATTTGAACAGCAAACTTACACAGGTGCTTCCTCTTTTATTGAAGACTTTGAAATACGTCCTAATCCAAGTGATGGGGAATTCGAGGTAATGATTAAATTGCAGAATATAGCTTCTGTTAAATTGAGGTTTTTGGATTTTTACAATCAGAAAGAAATTTTGGAAATCAATGAATCTGATGCGAAGCAGTATCTAATACCTGTACAAGTCAATGTACCTGCGGGAACATACATCTTGTTTCTGGAAACGCCTTACGGCAGAAGAATATTGAAAGTAATAATAATGTAAATGAATAAAAGAGTTATGAGAAAAATGTATTTGACTACCCGAAAAGTTTTAACCTTACTAAGTTTGGCAATTATTCTGTTCGCATGTAAAAAAGACAAGGAAGAGCCAGCGCCTGTCAGAGCAGGATTTGAATTTCCCTTCTCCAATGTTACGCTGAAGATTTATCCTACAAAACAAGATTGGTTAAATGAAACCAATCCATACTTCAATGAATTTAGTGCAACGGGTAAGTTTGATTTCATACAATCTTTTCCGGAAGGGGCCTATTTCTACGATGTATACGATCCAACATTTGTACATCACAATTATGATTCTCTCCTGCGTTGCAATAACAATCGCAACATTCAGTTTACGGACATTTCTAAATTTGAAGATTTAAATCAATACCGCTATTTGTTTTTAAAAGATCAAAAAGAATCCAACTGGGTACTGAATGAGTATGGTGGAACAGGCGTAGAAAGCCCGGCTTGTCAGCCATTGAGAACCATGCATATTGATAAAGAAGGTTACCTGGTGATTAAAGACAATGAGTTATGCAGTTATCAGGCTCATAAATATTTAATCGCTTTTTCATCATTGTCAGGTAGTGCGAATGAAAGATATTTAAATCATTATGAGTTTGGCCTTTGGACCGAGACTAATTTTAAGGTGTTAGTAGTAGATAAAGTAAATGGAGAAGCTACTAAACTGAAAATCTATGACAAAAATAATGCAGCCAATTACGAAATCTATACCAAGCAGTAAGCTGCTTGTTTTTTATTAAGCTAATAATTGAGTTATGATGAGAATATTTTCTTTAACATTTTTACTGGTCTTCCATTTTTTCTGTGCGTATGCGCAAAGTGTTGTTACGGTGATCCCTTCTGTAAGGCCGCCCTACAGCACCTTGTTGTCTGAATACTACAGTGGAGACCAGGAAAGGTTAAGTGTCATGCTCATCAATACGGATGCCAGCCAGCCTTTCCTGCAAGGTTATTTAAGAGTAACGGTAGAAGGTCAGGGCGTCAAGCTGCAAAGCTCGCCTTATGGTAACTATCCGGCGATAGATTTGATGAACGGTGCTCCTGTCACGGTGAGCCAATCTGATCTGGCGCCTTACTTCAGACCTGAAAATTTAATCGGAAGTACAGGCGCAGGACAAAACCGTTTGCCGGAAGGATTTTATAATTTTTGTTTTGAAGTCTTTGAGAAAAATACGCACCGCATACTCAGCACCAAACAATGTGCACAGGCTTACCTGCAACTCAACGATCCGGCTTTTCTCCTCTTGCCGGAAAAAGGCAAAGCGCTTTCTTACAGCAATCCGTTTAACCTCGTGTTTCAATGGACACCTAGGCATTTGAATCTGATCAACACAGAATACGATTTTACGCTGGTAGAGATCTGGGACACCACCATCACACCGGAAGCTGCTTTTTTTACGGCTCAACCGATATACACCACGACTACGAATAGTCCGAACCTGTTCTACGGTCCGGGTGAACCGCAGTTGCTGATGAATAAAAAATATGCCTGGAGGGTTCGTACTAAAGTAACAACAAGCAACAACGAACAAGAGCCGTTTAAGAACGATGGCAACTCAGAAATTTTCTGGTTCAAATTGCAGGGTGAATGCCCTGCACTGCAAAAGGCAACTTTGGTTGCTGATCCAAGAACCAATAAGACCACATTAAGTTGGACAGCAGATTTACAGCATCAAGGCTCTACCAAACTAGACTACAGAAAGAAAGGCACACGCCTATGGACAAGCATTGATGCACCTAATCATCAAGCGACATTAAATGGCTTATCCTGGAACACCGATTATGAATACCAATTGGGAAGCCGTTGTGTGATCACCAATGATTTTACATACGGTAGCCTTCAAACGTTTAAAACACTGACTCAAGACACTGCCAATTGCGTGCCTTCAGGTCCTCCTGTCATCAGCAATCACGAACCGATTGCCATGCTGCGTTCCAACGATACGATTTATGTATCGGGTTTCAGAATGCGCCTTACGCAGGTCAGCGGATCCAACGGGCAGTTCAGCGGTGAGGGGTATCTGGCCTTCATGGTTCCGACTACTACAACAGAAGTCAGTGTCAAGGCTGCTTTTCAAAATATTTCTATTAATACCGATAAAAATGTTTTTGCAGGAAAGATTGTCAGTCTGTACGACAAGAACGAAGGAGGTATTGGTAACCTGGATCCGGTAACTGAAGGCGGTATTAATGTCGGTGATGTAAAGACAGGCGTTACACTCATTGATGCGACCGTCAACACCACCATCGATCCTACGGTCAATGCTACTATTACTATCACAAGTACGGGTAGTGATACCACTTACACGGTGACATTGAAAGGTGTGGACGGCAGACCGGTTACTCTTCCTCCGGTGAAAAAATTGCCGATCACGGTGCAGGATGATAAAGGGGATATTTACTCCATCGATAAAACAGGAAAGATTACACCGGTAGGCAAAGCCAGTGCGGCTTTGCTGGCAGGCAAGACGACGGATGACCTGAACCGACTTAATAGCGATAAAGGGAAAGTGACGTTTGAGAACCATGCGGATCAGGTCTATGCATTGGATGTCCATCAACCGGCTTATAACAACTCGATGCTGTTTTCTAAAGAGTATGAATCCTTGAATAATGGAGAATACCGGGTAGCCAATAAACTACTTATTACTAACAGCACGGATAAGATCATTGCCAGAATCAATAACCTCGACCGAGGCTTGAATGAAGACAGTATTCATTTCATTACCGGAAAAGGTGTAGAACTGCTCGCTACAAAAACAGTAAGCAAAACTTACGAGATTACTTTACTCTCCGGCCCCGCAGGCGATGCGCAGGAGTTGTATGCCATTTACAGAGATTGGAAAGCTGAAAAGGCCAACACGAATGCAAGCTTAACTGGTGCTGATTTTACTTATAGTTTGGGTAAGCTGAAGATCGCTACTTATGAGGCGAAGGAGTTTAAAGTGATATTGGTTCCGGTAGGTAGTGCTCAAATAGACAAAGTTAAAGTATCGGAAACGCTTAATCGCGTGTACAATAAAATAGGCATTCGATGGACCGTTGAGAAAGACGAGCGATCCGTTCGTTTTGAAGGGTGGGATAACGGAGACAGCAGATTGGATATCAAAGATGCCGGGAAGAATAATAAGTATTCAGAAGAAATGCAAAAACTGAATGCCTATTACGCTTCCACTGTAACGATCGAAGCCACGACACCTTACCTTTTTGTATTTGATCAGCCGGCCATCAATGGTAAGAATGGAGAAATAGACGGTGACATGCTGCGCAACCGCCAGTTTGGTTACCTGTTTTCTACTTCTGCAGAAACAACCAAATCAGCCGCGCACGAGTTAGGGCATGGTCTTTTTCATTTAAATCATACATTCGATACACAATACCATTTAGAAAAGAACGACCTGCCGCAAAATCTAATGGATTATGGTTCAGGCTGCGAACTCGCCAAGTTGCAGTGGGATGCGGTGCATGCGCCGGGCATGGTGTTTGGGATTTTTGAGAGGGAGGGGGATGCAGCACTTATTCATGGGATATGGTTGACCCCTGATTGGGTGCCTTTTAAGTATGATCCTTCTGATATTGTATGTAATGGGCTTAAGTATGTGCAAGGTACTGTATCCGGAATAAGATCAGTACAGTGTTATAGTGCTACGTTTGGGGAGTATGATGCATTTAAAGGCTATATTAATTCTAATGGTGCTCCATTGCCAATTGAAGAGATACTTACTTTAGAAAAGACAGCTAAAATTTATATTTATCAGCATAACGGAGGTTGTCCATATGATAAATATTATTCAACAACTTGGGAATATATAAAGTCCATGGAGGGTAAAGTATTGGATTTTAGTAATTCAAATTTTACACTCGTTGGAAATGTTGAATGTAATGGAGTTCGGGAGACATCAGTTGAAATACGAAAAACTCCGTGTAAAGACTTGCCTTCTAATCAGGATCTAATTACAGTAGATTATTTAATCAATAATTTTTTTGCGTCTCAGAAACCTATATGCTTTTCAGGTATCAACATTACAGTTCGTAAGAAACTTATAAAGGAGATGTTGCAAAACTGGATTGTAACAGAATGTACTCAAAGCATAGATCTTCCTTCTCTTCCAATTGGAAATTGTTATGAGCCATTGGTCTATAATTTAATTCTTTCTACTCCAGATGCAGAAGGGAAGATTATCCTTGATTATTTGAAGTCCGAAAAAATTCTTGATGACTTATTAAATAAAACTCAATTTTCAACCTTTGACCGAGTAGCGAATAAACTAAGTGAGTGGATCTTGAAATATTATCCAAGACCTTCTTCTGCCAATGAAGCGATTACAAAAGCACTTGAGAAAAAGTTAATGGCAATTGATTATATCGATAACAAGGTATCTGGAAGTATTGATGGTGAATCTATAACATTGAAAAGGGAAGTTGTCGGACCAATGATGCATACTGGTGATTATATTCAAGAAATTTCGTTTCCTATTGATGCCTATGCCTATGTTATAGTAGTTTTTAAGGATAATGTAGGTCCCTTTAAAAAAGGAGACAAAAAAGTTATGCCGGCAATGCAGGCCTATTATTTGTTCAATAAAGATCGTAGAGAATTTATAATAAGGTCGTCACAATTGATTTTAGATATTGCTTTGTTGGGTTTGGGAGTTGGAGAAATAGAAATTGCATATACTGCATATCGAAGAGTGAATGGTATTTACGCCTTTTATATAGCAACGAAGGGTTTATCAGATGTTGGAATGTCGCTTGCCGATTTTACGGTCAATAATGCCTTAGCGGAAGAATGGAATAAAACAGAAGAAGGTAAAAAACGTTTGGATCGCTGGAATACCATAAGCATTGCTTATATGGCTGGTACTCTATCCCTGACAGGTTTAGAATCTGCTGTAGCAAAATATGGACAGAACGGTAGAACTATTAGTAATGCTAAGCAGTTTGATGATGTTTGTGATGAAATTCTTGGAGTAGTTAGTGAGACTGGTGCTCTATCTAATTATGCTGGGAAAGTAACTAAAGGCGTGAGAAATTTATTGGTCTTAGAAAGTCCAACAGGATTGTTCAGGCAGTTAAAGAGCATTGATGGTAAAACCTACAGAGCTGCTACATTTTGGACAGATGAAAGTGCAGATATTATGCATTACATAAGTCAGGATTCTAAATATTATATTAAGCACGATCCAACTAATGGAAGAGTTTTATTTGTTGATGTTGAAAATAGTAAATTTGTTGGCTTTTTACTTGACCAAGACAATTTGATTGGCAGTAATTATGAAATGCTTTTAAATAATCTTAAAACAATAAATGGTTTACCCGGAGGAGCACGTAGTATAAATGTTGGGCAAAGTGTGATTAGTTTTTCAGATGTACAGGCTAACTTAGTTTTAGGCAAGTATAGTCCAAATAGTGTTCCAGGAATTAGTAATGAAATAGGAACAGACGATGTAATAGCTAAATTAGGAGTGTTAAAAAATTATTCTTTCGCTGACAATAGCTTTGAATTAAAAAAAGGAAGTGTACATATATTAAATATACCAGATGGGAATATAGGAGATAAGATTGATTTCTTTGATGCATTCAATAAGGATATTTTAGATTTAGCTATTAATAATAAAGATAAAATGAAGGTTTTGCTTGTCAGCGATCCAAGAAAATCAGCTTTATTAAATTTATATAGTTTTAATGAAAATCAATTTTCTGGACTACCTACTACATTTGCTAAGGAAATTAAATATTTAAGAGAGAGTGGAATCAAAGAGGCGTCTTTAAAAGATGGAACTCTAATTAATTTAGATAGTATTAATTTAAATTCTTTAAACTGGACAGGATGGAAATATTAGCTAAGTTATATAGATCTTTAGACTTGACTGTATTTGAAGATGGATATGGTGGAATTACTTCATGTAATTATAGGTATGCTTATTTTCTGTTTATGGATGAGGTTTGTTATAGTTTTTATTCAATTGAGGGTTATAATGTATTCGGAAAGTCCAATCAGGAGGCATTTAAAAAAACAGCATCTTTTGATGATAGAAAAACAATAGAGAATTTGGCAATTATGTTGGATAAAGGAAAACAAACTTCATTTGTCCAGATCAATGAAAATATTATAAAGTTTATTTTTACTATTCAAATAGCTAATTTCGAAGGTGAAATTATAGATGAGAATAGAATATATGAAGGTTCGTTTTCTGATTATGGAACATCTTTAGAAGTTAATTCTTGGAATGAAAATTCTCCTAAAGAAATTATAAATAAGAAGTATGCTTTATTAAATATTTGAAGTTCGGATTGAATAATGAGCTGCTATTATTTTTAAGAGTATGGCTGGTGGCCTTAAAGATGTTACATTTTTAAATCTAGATACTATTAACTTAGATTGGTCGCAATGGAAATATTAATGAATGGTGTTTATACTGCTATAAGTCCTGCAGTTTATATAGAACAACATGGTGGGGGCAAAATACAACATACTACTTACGGCCACATATGTATTAAAAATATGACTGTAGGAGTATATTTTGCTAGCAAAAACTGGTACAAACCATATTTTAATTTTGAATCGATTGATCTAAGAGGTGAAATAACATCCTTCAAAAATAACTCATTAGAGTTTTATGTTTTTAATTTTGATTCGGATGAAAATATAAATTTTTATGGAATCATTAGTAATGATAAAAAGAAGCTTAGTTTGAAAGGTTGGCATAACAGTACTCCTGATGAAATATTTATTCAAGATGATTTTGAATGGCAAGACTTAGATTATTTACAAGTCTAAGTTTACTTGATAACCCCGCTAGCGCATTCTATGACAAAGTCTTTTATGGAGAGGCCTTAAGAGGGTTTAGTTTGAATGAAATAAAATCCATGTATAAAAAAGGAGAGATAGTTGCTGAAAAAGGTTTTATATCTTCTGCATATAGCACCGATGATTTTATTAAATCTAGTAGATTGCGTGAGTTTGATGTGATAATTTAAATAGTCGTCCCTTAAAAAGCCAATTTTAGCGATAAGGCATTTTTACTAAAAAGACAATAGAACACCTCATAGACCCAGCGTATGATGCTGTCCGAGGAAGAGGCTATTTTTCGTAGCATCTTCCTCATGTTAAAGCCCGCCG
>JACMQM010000168.1 GCA_014376985.1 Cytophagaceae bacterium
CATACATGCTTCAATAATTTCGGACATCTCCATAAATCCGATTTTTTCTTTTAAGAACTGTTCCACAGCAACTTCGTTCGCTGAATTCAAAACACATGGTGCATTGCCTCCTTTTTGCATGGCTTCAAAGGCTAATCCAAGGTTTCTGAATGTTTCCAAATCAGGTTTTTCAAAAGTCAAACTTGCGTATTGACTGAAATCAAAACGAGGGAAATCAGAAGGGATGCGGTTAGGATATGACAATGCATATTGTATTGGTAACTTCATATCCGGTAAACCCATCTGCGCTTTTATAGAACCATCGGTAAACTGTACCAGAGAATGGATAATCGATTGAGGATGAACAACCACTTCGATCTGATCGATCGTCACATCAAACAACCATTTGGCTTCGATCACTTCCAAACCTTTGTTCATCAAGGATGCTGAGTCGATCGTAATCTTGGAGCCCATGGACCAGTTCGGATGTTTCAAAGCTTCCTTCGGTCTTACATTCATTAACTCACTGCGTACTTTCCCTCTGAAAGGGCCGCCCGAAGCCGTCAATATAAGTTTTTCAATCGGATTGTGCCACTCTCCTGCTAAACACTGAAAGATGGCAGAATGTTCTGAATCCACCGGCAGCAAATCCACTTTGTATTGTCTGCACAAATCGGTGATTAGTTGACCGGCCACGACTAAGGTTTCTTTATTTGCCAATGCAATATGCTTACCGGCTTCGATGGCCTTAATGGTCGGTATTAATCCGGCATAGCCTACTAAAGCCGTCAGCACCATGTCTATGCTTTCCATTTGCACAACAGAGTTTAAGGCTGAGGTACCGGTATATACTTTAATGTCTAGGGGATTAAGAGCGTCAAATACTTTTTTGTATTTGCTTTCATCTACAATGACAACGGCGTTGGGCTTAAACTCAATGGCCTGAGCAACTAACAATTCATCGTTGTACTGCGCCGTTAATATTTCAATAGCAAACAACTCGGGATTTTTTCGCACCACCTCAAGCGCTTGTGTACCGATGGAACCGGTAGAACCTAATATGGCTATATTTCTTTGTTGTCCTTGTTGTCTCAATGAAGTATAATTAATTCATGCGTTGTTTATCGTGCTTAAAAACAGAAAGTCCCTCTGCAAATACTCTGTCGTTAGACAAACGGAGAGCTTTATTCTGTCCGCCCAATTTGCCCAATGATTTCATGTAGCCTACAAATGCACCCGCTTGCAAAGGAGTAAGCACCAATGATTTTAAAATATTTCCGGTAATCAAATCGTCGTAATAAATATTCAGGCGTATCATAGCCAGATCTAAATCCTTAGCAAATTTAGACAGGTCTGCAGGAGCTTTGCTAAACTCTACCAGCCATTCATGGTACGACTGTCCTTTCTCTGATGAAACATAAGGTGCCACTGTAAACTCTGTAACTTCCACCCCCGGATTTAAAGCCAATGCTTCTTTCATTGCCTTTTCTACTTCTTCACCGATCACATGTTCACCAAAAGCGGAAATGAAATGTTTGATCCGTCCCGTTACCACCATGCGGTATGGATTGGTACTCACAAACTTTACCGTGTCACCGATGGAGTAACCCCATAAGCCTGCATTGGTGCTCATGATAACGGCATAATTTTTTCCCAGCTCGACTTCTTCAATGGTCAATCGCGGAGGATGGGCATCAAAGTAGTTTTCCACCGGAATGAATTCGTAGAACACGCCACTGTTCAACAACAACAGTAATCCTTCTTCTTCGGTTGCATCCTGAAAGGCAATGAATCCTTCCGATGCGGGATAAGTTTCTACGCTGTCTATTTTCTTTCCTATGCTGTCAAACAATCTCGCTTTGTACGGTTCGAAGTTTACACCACCGTATACAAACAAATTGAAATTGGGAAACACTTCTGAAATCGTCTTTCCTGTTTTCGCCTGGATACGGTCGAAATACATTTGTACCCATGGTGGAATACCTGAGATGAGCGACATGTCCAGCGACAATGTTTCTTCTACTATAGTATCCAGTTTCGTTTCCCAATCATCGATACAATTGGTTGCGTAGCTGGGCATCTGATTGGTGCGTAGGTAACCGGGCACATGATGATTCACAATACCGGAAAGTCGACCGATATAAATACCGTTCTTCTGATCGATCTCCGGACTACCGGATAGGAACATTAATTTTTTATCAAGAAATTCCGATTTGCCCGTGCGGTGCACATAATTCAACAAAGCATCACGTGCTGCAGCAATATGAAAGGGAATCGAGTCTTTAGTGATCGGAATATATTTGATACCGGATGTGGTACCGGATGTTTTGGCAAAATAAACAGGCTTACCCGGCCACAATACATTTTTCTCACCTTTTACGACACGCTGAATGTATGGACTTAAGCCTTCGTAATCACGAACAGGCACACGGTCTTTAAATGTCTGATGATCTGTGATACCGGGAAAATCATGGTCTTTGCCGAATTGCGTTCCTCGCGCACGCTGAATCAAGTGATGGAAGACCTGCTGTTGTGTAGCGCCCGGACGAGAGGACCATTGGGCTTGTTGCTTGACAATCCAACTGGCTACCGGTTTGCTTAAAAACGACCTTATTCCCATACTATCCTTTATAGACAAAGTTAACTAAAAATAGGCAGAGCTGCTTGAATTAAAAAATGAATCTTATAAATTTACTAGTGGTTGGTGCTCCTGTTTTTACTCGTTGTTGGCGTCCCGCCAACAACTGGACTGTTTAACAAGTTTTTATGTACTTCTTGTTGGCGAGATGCCAACAAGAAGTACATAAAAGATGAACCTGACATATCAATCTGAGCTATAGGATTCGTTATCCTTTATTATATTGCCATTCTGTATTGGACATCAAAAAATAATCTTTGATATGAAAAAGTACCTTGTCATTATCGCCTTATCAATCACTTCAGGAGGCGTGGGAGCTTATCTGTTCCATCAATTATCACCTGCTCCGGAACAAACCTTCAATTATGCGAATTCACAAACAGAGCAAAGTGCAACATTTGCCAATTATCAGTCTTCTTCGGATGGTGTTTTAAATACCGATTTTGTCGCCGCTTCAGCAGCCAGCACGCCTTGCGTCGTATACATTACTACCATGGCCAATGCGAGCAGTGGCAATTGGACCGACTGGTTTTTTAACGGAGGCACTCAAAACACAGCCGGTTCCGGTTCCGGTATTATCTTCTCCAAAGACGGCTACATCGTTACCAACAATCACGTGATTGAAAGCGCTGACAAAATTGAAGTCATGCACAACAGAAAAAGCTATACTGCCAAACTCATAGGATTAGATCCTTCTACCGACCTGGCGGTATTGAAAATAGACGGTGTGAATCTGCCTGCCATTAAAGTCGGCAACTCTACCGCGGTAAAAGTCGGCGAATGGGTGCTGGCGGTGGGTAATCCTTTTAACCTGACATCCACTGTAACTGCAGGTATCGTCAGTGCCAAAGGCAGAAATATTAATTTACTAAGCAGTCAATTCCCTATTGAGTCTTTCATACAAACAGATGCCGCCATCAATCCGGGTAACAGCGGAGGTGCGCTGGTCAATCTTAAAGGAGAGCTGATCGGTGTGAACACTGCCATCTACAGCCGCACAGGATCGTATACGGGTTATGGTTTTGCAGTACCGGTAGACATCGTTAAAAAAGTAGTCACTGATTTAATTCAATACGGTATCGTGCAGAAAGCTTTTACAGGCATCGACGTTGCTGAAGTCAATTCTACATTGGCGGAGAAACACCAATTGCAGGGATTGAACGGTGTAGTGATTACTTCCATTCAATCCGATGGTTCTTCTGCTACAGCAGGATTGAAAGTAGACGATGTGATTTTAAAAATCAATGAAATAGACATCACTTCCAAAAGCATGTACGACGAAGCTTTGAGCTATTACTCGCCCGGAGACAAACTAAAGATTACTTATAAAAGAGATACGCGTTTGCTTGAAACCACTTTGCAGTTGACCAATAAAGAAGGAACTACTTCCATCTTAAAAAATACAGTATATACATCCGAGCTGTTGGGTGCAGATATGGAAACGCTGTCGAAAGTAGAACGGGATAAAATGAATTTAAAAAGCGGTGTGGTATTAGGCAACGTACACAACGGCTTGATTCGTCGATTGGGCCTTCAGAAAGGATTTATCATTACAGGCATCAATAACCAACCGATTCACACACCAAAAGAAATCGAAGACATCTTGTCGCAGATTAAAGGAAGGGTGATCATAGAAGGTTATAATAGCAATGGCGGGCGTACGGTCTACTCCTATTATTTTTAAAAAACCAGTCTTGTCCCTAAATCTCCTGAAGGAAATTTTTCTTTTTACTAAACAAAGAAGCTCATCGTATATACTATGTGATGAGCTTGTTTGTTTTATCACACTGTCAAGTCACATTAAGGGGATTTAGGGGCGAGATAGTGTTTGTTATTTCTAAAAAAAATAAAGCCTCATGAAATCAATCATGAGGCTTCTTATTTATTACAAGGAGACCAATCCTTTTTTATTGCTTTCTAAATGCCTGGTTTTAATTTGATTTTTTTTATCAAGTCTTGCATCGTTGCATTGAAACGTTTGTCTGTATCGATCAAGTCATTCACTGCAGTGATGGCATGTATCACTGTACTGTGGTCACGGCCGCCGAAATGAGCACCGATAGACTTCAGTGACATGTTCGTATATTCTTTTGCGAAATACATAGACACCTGACGAGCTACAACAATTTCGCGTTTACGTGTTTTGTCTTTCAATAAATCAACCGCTACGTTAAAATATTCTGCAACAAATTTTTGTATGTAATCTATACCTACTTCAGATTCGATGCTCTGAACAATTTTCTGTAATGTTTCTTTAGCCAGTTCAAGATCCAATGTTCTTCCAGCCAAAGCATTTTGAGCCAGCATAGAATTGATAACACCTTCCAACTCACGCAAGTTAGTATCTACACTATAAGCAAGGTATTCAATCACATTCTCAGGAATGGCTACACCATGTGCTTCAGCCTTCTTATGAATAATAGCAATACGAGTTTCCAAGTCGGGGAATTGTAAGTCTGTGTTCAAGCCCCATTTGAAACGAGACAATAGACGTTCCTGAAAACCTTTCAAGTCTTTAGGAGAACAATCACTTGTTAAAATAACTTGTTTACCGTTTTGATGAAGATTGTTAAACACATGGAAAAATATCTCCTGTGTTTTTTCTTTACCGGCAAAAAACTGAACATCATCTACGATCAACACATCTGCGCTTTGGTATACTTGTCCGAAGTCTGAAGCCTGATTGCTTTTAATTGCTTCTACGAATTGATTAGCGAAACGCTGAGAGTCTACATACATTACCAGCTTATCTGGAAACTGTTTTTGAATCTCGCTGCCTATAGCTTGTACCAAGTGAGATTTACCTAATCCTACTCCACCGTAAACAAACAAAGGGTTGAAGGAAGTAACACCTGGCTTTTGCGCTACAGCATAACCTGCTGAACGAGCCAATCTATTACAATCGCCTTCTATAAAATTATCAAAGGTATATTCTGCTTTGAGCTGATACTCTGCGGCTAACTTATGCGCTTTTTCTCTTCCCGGGTTATGCACATCGGGAACTTTAGTACCGTTTGTCTTAGCACCCAATTGTTTATCATATCCATTAGCTCCTCCGTTGGAGACAGATTGACTTCTTTTTTCTACAGAAATAGAATATTCTAACTGTCCATCAGAACCTAATTCGATATCAATCGCATTACGCAACACATTTACATAGTGCTCTTCTAACCATTCATAAAAGAACTGACTCGGTACCTGTATAGTCAATACGCTGTTATTCAGCATCAAAGGCTCAATTGGTTCAAACCAGGTGCGATAGCTCTGATCTCCAACCTGTTCTTTGATATAAGTTAAACAATTAGACCAAACTGACTTACAATCCCTTACTTCAATCATATTATTATCAAACGGTATAAAAAGTATGCCCTCTATTTCTGGGGGGTGACAAAGATGAACAAAAAAAAATAACAAAAAAATGCGATTCCATACTTGACTTTTCTATATACCCACATACTAAGATTTTAGAATGTCAGGCCACTAAAAAAAGTTTATTAAGTGCAATAATTTATTTGAAAAACACAATTAAACTCTACTCTATGCACACCAAAACCTAACTTTTTTTGATGTAATAAACTGTATAAAAAATAAATGTTTTTTCGCTTGCAAATTTGGGGTTTTACCAACCAAAACGCATTCTTAATCTATTAACTACTATTACCAAATTGTTACTAATGAAGTTATAAAGGCGTTTATCCACAGGAAATGTGGATAAAGTTTGACGTTATCCACAATCCTTATGAAGCAAAGAAGAGTCCCCATAACTGAGAAAACGGAAGTCATTTTCAAGGGCATATTGGTAAATTTTTCCCCAATTCTTACCTGTAAATGCAGCTATCAATAACATCAAAGTACTCTCTGGTTGATGGAAGTTGGTGATCAATAAATTAACAAATTTAAACTCGTATCCAGGTACAATTAAAATAGAAGTTTTGATGCTTATACGATGTTCATTGTGCGCATCAAACCATGACAACAAAATTTGTAAAGCTTCTACTGTTTTTAGTGATGTGGATAAATTATAAGGATCCCATTGCTGAACATTCATCTCGCTCACAGTATGCGCACCTGCTTTTATTTTTACAGCGATCCAATACAAACTTTCTATGCAACGCACCGAGGTTGTACCGACGGCCACCAGCGGTTTCCCACTGTGAGCTAATAATTGTTGTACAAAAGTTTTTTCAATTACCAATTCCTCTTCATGCATTTCATGCTGTTGTATGGAATCGGTTTTAATGGGCTTGAATGTTCCAGCTCCAACATGCAATGTCGTATAAGCCAATTGAACATCGTGATTACGCAAATCATCTAATACACGATCGCTAAAGTGTAAGCCTGCCGTTGGGGCCGCTACAGAGCCTTTAATATTCGCATAAACGGTCTGATAGCTTTCTTCGTCCTCCAAGGAAGCATCACGCTTAATATAAGGCGGTAAGGGCATCTTACCACTTAAATCCAATACTTCTGCCCAGGTTAACTCAGGAGTGATCCAGGAGAACTGGATGATGTAGTAATCCTCTTTCTTGTCAATCAGCACTGCCGATAACTCTGTTTGGCTTTGATCTTTTAATAATAAGATCAAACGATCTTGCTTCCATCGCTTGGCATTTCCTACAAAACATTTCCATTGTACATGACCGGTGGCAGATAAAGCACTGACCTGCTCATCCCCTTGCACAGGTTCCAAACAAAAAATTTCAATCTGCGCACCTGTTGTAGTTTGAAAAATCAAACGGGCACGAATAACTTTGGTCTGATTGAAAACCATCAACGAGCCGGATGGTATGTAGTGAGATAAAGACTGAAATACATCTTGAATAATTTCACCTTGGTTACAAACCAGTAATTTGGATTGATCTCTCGGAGAAACAGGAAACAAAGCGATTCTTTCTTTTGGTAACTCGTACCGATACGCTTCTAAATCTATCTGAGGTAACACGCTTATCTTATTTAACGATGGATCCTTTTCTACGAATGGGTTCACCCAATGGCAAACCAGATACCAGCAACAATGTCACGTCTTGATTAGCCAGCACTTCCAAATCCTCAGAAGTAAAAAAAACAGCTTGACCTATTGTTACTAACGCTTGCTCTATAGTTGCATTTCCCGCTGACACATAGACAAAACCTTTATACCCTATTGGCAATACCAATTTATAACGGCTTCCGGATTTGATGTGTATTTCCTGTATCAATACCTGAGCTTTTACACGAACAGTTGCCCCCGCTGAAACGATTGTTTTTACACTCACCTGATCACTGATTTTTGTAGCCCTTATATCAGCAGACTTCACAACAACATAACCGGGGGTAATCCTTTTAAATTCACTGGGCAAATTGATCCAAATTTGAAAGCCCCTTACTTGCTCTGTCCCCTCTGGCATTTCAGAGTGCACTACACCAGAACCGGTAGTAAAACATTGTATATCTCCAGCGCTTAATACCACTTGATTGCCCTGGCTATCCTTATGCTGCAGTTTGCCTTGCACCACATAGGTGATCACTTCGAATCCGCTATGAAAATGATCAGGGAATCCAGAAGGGGGATTAATCGTAAAATCATCAAACAATACATAAGGATCATAATGTTTGATTCCTTTCTTGGGTATCAATCGACGGACGCTCGCTCCATCTCCTTCTTCGATTTCATCGACCGTTTCGACCTTGGTCTCTTTTGTCTTTTGTGCTTGAAGAATAACAGGAATACCACTCAACAGCAAAAGCAATACAACGAATAGGTTCTTTTTCATTTGTAATCGTTTTGAAATCCTATAAAACTAAAGTCCCGTCTCGTTCCGATAGCTATCGAAATCGGAGTCGGGACTTTCAATTTTATTTTTTCAATCTCTTTATTGTTTAGAGAAAATCTCCATCACTTCTTCAGTCATGCCGGTTGAGCTGAATCCTCCATCGTGAAATAAGTTCTGCATCGTGACATGACGGGTCAGATCAGAAAATAAGGTGATGCAATAAGCTGCACAATCATCTGCAGAAGCATTACCTAATGGCGACATTTTATCTGCAAAATTATAAAACGCTCCAAAACCAGCTATGCCTTTACCGGCAGTAGTCATGGTCGGTGATTGAGAGACGGTATTCACTCTCACTTTTTGAGAACGCCCCAAACGATAACCATAACTTCTCGCAATGGACTCTAATACAGACTTCGCTTCAGCCATGTCGGAGTAATCAGGAAACGTACGTTGTGAAGCGATATAAGTAAGCGCAAGAATAGAAGCGTGATTATTCAACACCCCTTTCTTCTCTGCCACTTGCATTACTTTATGGAAAGACAATCCGGATACATCTAATGATTTTAGAAACCATTCATAGTTCAAATCTCCATAGGATCTTCCTTTTCTCACATTCGGACTCATGCCGATAGAGTGTAAAATAAAATCAATTTTTCCACCCAATACCTCTACCGACTTATCGAATAAATTTTCAAGGTCTTCAATAGAAGTTGCATCTGCTGGAATGACAGCTGCTTTACATTCTTCAGCCAATTTATTAATTTCTCCCATACGCATCGCAATGGGTGCATTGGTCAATGTAAATAGGGCCCCTTCTTCATGAGCTCTTTGCGCCACTTTCCAGGCGATGGAATTTTCATCCAATGCACCGAAAATGATTCCTCTTTTCCCTTTCAATAAATTATAAGCCATGAGTTTGTTGTAATGTTATGAACTGACTAAACAATATAGTCTTTTTTAAGGTTTCTTATTTCACGCCCAACAATTCCCTGGCCGATCGCACAGCGATATCAGACGGCGCTTTTCCGGCTATCATTTGTGCAATTTCCTGCACTCGTTCCTCAGGATTTAACATCTTCATGCGTGTTGCTGTTTTACTTCCCTGGTTGTCTTTGTAAACATAGAAATGTTTATCTCCCAAAGAAGCTACTTGAGGTAAATGTGTAATCGTCATTACCTGATGGCCCTGTGCGATAGAACGCATCATCTGGCCCATGCGTAAAGCAATCTCTCCAGATACGCCTGTATCGATCTCGTCAAAGATCAATGTGGGCAAATAACTTTTTTCAGCTAATATAACTTTGACAGCCAACATCAAACGGGAGAACTCTCCACCGGAAGCTGCTTGCTTTAAGTCCTGAGGTGTCACGCCTTTGTTTGCACTGAAACGAATGTTGACTTTATCTATTCCCATCATACCGGGAGCAATTTTATCGATGTCTATTTTTATTGAAGCATCCGGCATTCCTAGTTTCAACAACAGATCAACCAATCCTTGCGCCAGCTGAGGAGCAGAAGTGTGTCTGGCTTTCGATAATACTTCAGCCTTTTTCACTACTTCTTTTTCCAATACGCTGACTTCTTTCTCCAGTGTTTGAATACGATTTTCATCGTCTTCCATTTTGCCTAAAAGTGCTGCCAATGAATTGAACAAATCAATGAGCTCTACTACACTTTTTACCTGATGCTTTTTTTGCAAAGCATACAAGCGACTCAACCGTTCTTGCACTATTGCCAATCGGGCGGGATCATACAACACATTGCTTTGTTCTTGTTCCAACTCAGCAGCTACATCTTTCAATTCAATCCAAACGCCTTCTAAACGAGCGGTGAGTGAATTGAAATGACTGCTCATGGCTGATGTCGATTGAAGCCCTTTAAGTGCTTCTTTCAAACTTTGAATAGAACCATGTTCTTCATCCGACAACAATTGACTGACAGCAAACAATTTTTCTTTGATGCCTTCTGCATTTTCAAGCAATTGCTGCTCTTCTTCTAATTTTTCCTGTTCTTGCGGAAGAAGGGACGCTTCTTCTAATTCTGCATATAAATACTGGTTAAAATCTCTCTCCTTATTGGCTTGTGCACGCTTGGCCTGCAGCTCATCCAATGTCTTAAAGCTGACACGGTACTTACGGTAATCGTCACGGTATGCCTGATACGCAGATCCTGAACCAGCGAACGCATCCAGCAAACGGACCTGAAATTCACCTAAGCCCAACAGTAATGTTTCATGTTGTGAATGCACATCAATGATTTGTTCGGTTAGGGATTTTAACACCTCCAATGTTACTGGGGTATCGTTGATAAAAGCCCTGGATTTCCCATTGGAAGAAACTTCTCTGCGTAATATAGTTTGTTCCTCGTTTTCCAGTTCCTGCTGCTCAAACCACTCGCCTAGTGCAGCTTTGGTCAAATCGAAATAACCTTCGATGATACATTTTTGAGTTTCATCAAACAACACCTTGCTGTCGGCACGGTTTCCCAACAACAAGCCCAGCGCACCTAAAAGGATAGATTTACCGGCACCGGTTTCACCGGTGATGATATTGAATCCTTGTCCCGGATGCCATTCCAGTTCTTCGATCAACGCATAGTTTTTAATGTGCAGGTAATTCAGCATACTTAATACTCCGTTACGAAATCTATAATAATCTCTTTAATGCTATCGATTGGTAATGAAGCTTTTTCACCCAATAGGTCTTTGATATAAATTTTCAGCTGGTCAGCTTTTTCCAACTTGCAATGATAAACAGCACCATTGGAACAAATGACATTCATTTCTTTACCTATGTAATTTGCCCAAACGACAGTTTGATGATATACTTCAATTCTTTGCTGTCTTTTTCCCATCTACTGTAAAAATAAAAAAGACAGAGGCATAATAATGAACAATCCTGAATTTATTTTTTCAGGATAGCCTGATACTTCTCAGAATTGGCGGGATCAAGCTCTCTTAGCAAAGTGATCACATCATTTTTCATGGCCGGCTCTGCATCTTTAAAAACATTAATCAATTCATCGCGTTTTGCCAGGAAAAAAGAACGCAGTAATACAGAATAGGAATTGACTTTATTAATCGTTTGTATGGTTTTAAGCATATCCAAACTGATCTGACGTGTAGCGGCAGGATCCTTAATAAAGTAATCCATTCCTTTACGGTGATAATTGTACCATGCCTCGCGGTAAGGCACAAATTGCTGATTGTTTAAATTATCAATCAATGACCCTCGGTTGTTAGGATCAGAAGTGGATATCCAACCTATGCCCTGATCTCTAGCAACTCCGGCAAGTCTGAATGCTTTCTCTATGTATTTGCTTCCGCCTAGCTTTCCAAAACTATCATAGTCCATGGCCAGAATGATGTAGGCATAAAAA
>JACMQM010000169.1 GCA_014376985.1 Cytophagaceae bacterium
ATCACTTACTTCGACAGGAAATGGTATTTGTGCGCCGACCTCTGATAACATGAATTTATCGTTCACTCCTATTCCAACCGTTGAAGAGGGAGCAGATATGATTGTGTGTGCAGACACGGCCTATATACAATTGAACCCAACAATCACTATAGCAACCGGCGGAACATGGACAACAAATGGTACAGGAACATTTGCACCAGGTAGCAATATTGCAGTGACAAAATATTTCTTATCACCGACTGATATTTCTGCAGGAACAATAGGTTTCACTGTAACCACTACTGGCAATGGAACTTGTAAAGCTTATGACAGTTCGCTTATTGTGACCATCACACCGAAACCAACATTAAGCTTAGGCCCGGACCGTTTAGTCTGCTCATCAGCAACAACTGTTAGTTTCAATGCGTCAACAACGATTGCTACTTCTACTTTATGGAGTACTTCAGGAGCAGGAACTTTCAGTCCTAATCCAAATCTGGGGACCTCTTACACCGTGATGTCAGCTGATACAACAGCGAAGACTATTAACATCTTTGCACAATCTGCCAATCAGGGAAATTGTAAAGCGGTATACGATACGTTATCGCTTAACTTCCAATCTAAACCTATCGCGGTGGCCGGACCTCCTATTAGTTCTTGTGCCAACGTACCCTCTATAAATCTTAACAGTGCTGCGATTTATAATGCGACAGGCGGTAGATGGACATCCAGTGGCAATGGTAACTTCTCGAGCCCTAACAACCAATTGAATAATGTTTATTCACCCTCTCCGACTGATAGAACGAATGGTACTGTAACACTTACCTTGACCTCTACCGGTAATGGACAATGTGCTGCTACATTCAATCAACTGGTGGTTACAATTGCTCCACGACCAATCGTAACAGCAAACCCTGCTGTTTTGTGTGATCCATTATTGGGTGCACCGCTTAGTGGAACAGTGACCAATGCAGGTGGTGGCATCTGGAGTTCTTCTGCTAGTGGTGGAAGTTTCGCTCCTACTCCTGCTTTACTTTCTGCTACCTACTACCCTTCACCGGCAGAAACGGCAGCAGGCCAAGCTATCTTATCACTTACTTCTACTGGAAACGGAAGTTGTATTCCTGAAGTGGCATCTATTAATATTGTCATTGAACCATTGCCTATTGCTGATGCAGGACCGGATCAATTCATTTGTACAAATGGTGTGATTGACCTTAATGCATTAAGGGTACAACCAAGTGTAACTTATACCTGGGCAGTAAGCGGAGGAGCTGTATTTGCTTCTACCGCAAATACACAAGCAACGGTGCCGGCAAATACTGGTTATGTATTAATTGCGATGGATGCGAAAGGATGTGATGTTTCTGACACCATGAATGCCTTTGTATTTACGATGCCGGTATTCAATATCACTCCTAACCCACTTTGTTTTGAAGAAAACTTAGTAATCCAATCTAATCCTACTCCGATGCCAGTTGTTGGAGGTACCTACCAATGGTATAAAGACGGAGTGATTCTATCCGGAGAAGATAGAGTATTTACTAACCCTCCATTGCCTGGCACTTACACGATCAAATACAATTATGCATCTTGTAATGTACAAGCTTCCGGAGTATTGAACACACCTCCGCAATTGACAACAGAAGACATTACGGCTTGTAACAATGATAACACAGCCTTACTGGCAACTAGTAACATAGCCAACGTATCATACAGCTGGACATTCAATGGCTCTTCAATAGGAGGAAATACGAATACAATAAACATCGTAGTGCCAAGTGATACTTCTGTTTATTATGTAACAGCTACAGATAACGTCACCGCCTGTCCTACACAAGACAGCATCTATGTATTGGGTATACCGAGACCAATCATACCATTGATCAATGACACGGTATGTGTAGGAACAACTGTAAGACTTACAGCCAGACCAACAAACATTGCTGCTCTTGATCAATACCAGAAAACAACATTCAACTGGTTGCAAGATGGTAATCCGATCGCTGTGACAGATAGTATCTACTTCGCTTCGGTGACAGGAATTTACACAGCGGGCGTGAACATAGATCGTTGCGGTGCTACACAAAATGACACAATATTTGTAGCGCCGTTCCCGTCATCAAGTTTGCCGGATAAGGCTAAATTCTGCGACGAAACCAACAAGTTTGTCGTATTGGATGCAGGAGTTGCGGACACTTATTTATGGCAAACGGGAAATGCTGCAGATACCTTGCAAACATTAACTGTAAATCCTCCGAATGACAGGTATTACGCGGTACAAATAGGCAACCTGTTCGGGTGTCAAATTTCAGACAGCATCTTTGTGAAAAACATTTGTGCTCCGAGAATTTATATTCCGAATGCCTTTACGCCTGGTATATCAAACAGTGATCAAGTGTTCACGGTCTTTGGTAAACACTTCTACAATTACAAAATGGTAGTCTTTAACCGTTGGGGTGAAGCCATATTCGAAACCACTGACAAGAATATAGGATGGGATGGTAAATACCTTGGCGAAGATATGCCTACCGGTGTTTATCCAGTCATCATCACTTACGAAGGACGTGAAGAATTTGCAGGACAACAGAAATATGTTGGACAGGTAACCATTATAAGATAACAGAGATCAGAAATAAAAAGAGCTTTCGATAATCGAAAGCTCTTTTTATTTACCCGTTATAAATCAGATTTCAGATCTCCGTTTTTAGATCTGTCTATTCTTGCCATTCCCAGGCAGAATGGTACGCACCGATACTATCGATGTATTCTAAAAATTGCGTATAAAACTTAGAATGAGAAATGGTGCCACTATCTCCTATCATAATCAGTTTTTGTTTTGCTCTGGTCATGGCTACGTTCATTCTGCGAGTATCACTTAAAAAACCAATCTCGCCTTTCTGATTCGAACGCACCAGAGAAATAATAATCACATCGGCTTCCTGTCCCTGAAAAGAATCGACTGTGCTGATTTTCAAATCCATAACACCAATGCTTTCAAATCGTTCTTTCAGTCTTCGAACTTGTGCACTGTAGGGAGATATAATGCCGATGGAATGGTATTGATCGATCAGTTTATTTTCCTTGGCATGTGTTAACCATTTTTCAATGGTATTGATTTCTCCAGTATTATAAGTAGAAACAGTCAACGCATCAAGCTCCTCTTCAAAACCACAACCGGCAGTATCAATAAACACCATCGGTTCATCATCCGAGCGCAACTGTTGAACAACCGGGTCAGTTATCAATTTATTATTATAAAACTGTTTATTAGAAAATTCTTTGATCGCATCGTGCATACGATATTGCGTCGTCAATAAATTGGAGGCTACACGATCTCCGATGATCCGCTCCATGAGTGTAACAGCTAATTCTCTTCCACCATCTTTCTCATCCAACTTAACCGTTGGAGGTAATTGAAAATGGTCACCGCACAAAATCACTTTTTGAGAACGCGCAATCGGTATCCAGGTAGAAGCTTCAAGGGCTTGCGCTGCTTCATCGATGATAGCCGTTTTAAAAAAACGATCTTTCAATACCGGTAAATTAGCGCCGACCAACGTACAACAGATCACATCTGCTTTATCTAAAATAATATCTGAGATCTGTCGTTCTTGTGCTTCGCTGGCTTTGTATAAAGATGTCGCCTCTTTTCTTAATAATTTTTGTTGTTCCCTTTCTTCTCTTCCAAAAGAGCGCTTGTACTTAAAGGCCATGTTCTTCATGGTATTGCCACGTGCCTTTAATTCTTTCACCAGTTTGTAATCGTTGTGGTTGTACAACTGTTCCAATAAAGAAAGCGGCCTTACTTCCGCAGACAAACGGTGAGGTTGTCCCAACCGCACGACATTTAATCCTTGCAAATGTAATTTCACAGCCAAGTGATCTACTGCCTGATTGCTGGGAGCCACTACTAAAACTTGTTGATCAATCTTATGCAAAGCTTTCACCATCGCAACGATGGTTGTCGTTTTACCAGTTCCCGGAGGACCTTGTATCACGCTGTATTCATTCGCCTGCAGCGCATTGACGGCACTTTTATATTGATCTTCATTGAGATCACTTTTATCTAATTCAATGAGTTCTTTTGAGACTGTAGATTCTTTCTCACCCAAAATAACATCACGCAATTGAGCCAGGCGATTGCCCTTGGCATTGCGAACGTTATCAATGGTTTCGTCCATTACTTTGTATGAATAATCATCGAGCAATAAATTAATGCCTAGTTTTCCATTGTCAAACCAGTCGGGCAATTCATTGCATTTGGTAAAGACCTGAATGTGTTTGAAAGAAACGGTACCGACAACACCTTTGATTTCATTCCCTTTTTGAAAAGAAGAATGTTGCGAAAAAATTTCTACGTGAGCACCATATGAAAAAGAATTGGCTTGATCTGTTTCTTTGGTACGTTCAAATTCCACGACAACGTATTCGCGTTGATCGTAATAATCTTCTTTGACAATTAAAGGGTACCAGGTAATGCCCGAAGCCACACGCGACTTGATGTCCTCACCTGCGATACGTTGTTGTTGTAATGCTAAATCCGTTTCTCGTTCTTTACGAATGAGCCCTTTTAACACATTAAAATGTTCTTCTGCTGAATTTCCTAGCCAAGCCATTGTAGTAAATCTAATTAATTATTAAAAGCTGCGTGAGGGATAGTAGCGAAAAGCCCACAGCGAGCCTACAGATTTGTTAATGCCAAGTTGCATGATTCGAGCGAGGACTTATAGCGAATAGCCCGACCCGAAGGGATACGCCCAAAACTATATTAACAACTCGCAAAATGCACTTTAACCATACCAGATATTCTACCACAATCTATCTGTTGATTATCTTTAAATTAATCTTTCTTATCTTTCTCTATCTCAAATACCAACTGCTTATACCAATCATTTCCATACTTACGTGTCAACGCGCCTTCTAAAAATCTATACAAAGGCACCTGATGCTTCTCTCCGTTTTTACAAGCCGGATTGCAGATGTGCCAACGCTCATAATTTAATGCTTCAAACTCATCGTATTGTGTAATTCGAATTGGATACAAGTGACAAGAAATCGGTTTCTGAAAAGAAACAGCACCTTCTTTCCACGCTTTTTCTATGCCGCATTTCAATACTTCATTGTCGTAAATGGCATAGACACACTCTTTACCTTTAATGGTAGGTGTTGTGACATCGCCGTCTTCATCTTCCAGTGAAGTACCTTGTTTTTCTATTTCAGAAATGCCTTTTTTCGATAGGTATGGTTTGACTAACGGATAAATCTCTTCTAAAATCACCGCCTCTTCCTGAGATAAAGGAGCGCCGGCGTCTCCCTCAATGCAACACGCCCCTTTGCACTTGGAAAGGTCACAGGCAAAGTACTTTTCTGCGATATCGCTGCTTACAATTGATTTTCCGATCTGAATCACGCTAATAAACTTTTCAACAACTGAATATTAAAGCTCTAATTTAGTGATTTATCCTGGATTATGCGTTAGCACCCTTTGATTCTAGTGAATCGGCTTAGGTTTTATAAACAAATGATGAATATGATTCAATAGATACGTATGGTCTAAAGCTTTATTTGGGTTTATGGCTGGTCCATGTTAAATTGCAGGAGAATAATAGTGTGGAGTAAGAATGGATTACCTAGAAAGCTTAAACGAAAATCAACAAGGTGCAGTATTGCAAACAGAAGGACCGGTCATGATCATTGCCGGCGCGGGTTCTGGTAAAACGAGAGTACTGACTTATCGTTTGGCTCACCTGATCCAAAATGGTGTAGATGCCTTTAATATTCTTTCCCTGACCTTTACCAACAGAGCGGCGAAAGAAATGCAAAATAGAATCCAGACGTTGGTGGGTGGTGAAGCGAAGAACATCTGGATGGGTACCTTTCACTCGGTGTTTTCCCGCATCCTGCGTGCGGAAGCAGGCAAAATTGGATACCCATCGAATTTTACTATTTATGATTCAGACGATTCGAAATCGTTGATTAAAACCATACTCAACGAAATACAACTGGACGATAAAACCTATAAACCATCCGTTGTACACAATCGCATTTCAGCCGCCAAAAACAGATTGATCTCTGCCGAGGCTTACTTGAAAAATCCTCATTACATGGCAGACGATGCGGCTGCGGGTAAACCTGAGATAGGTCGTATCTTCAAACTGTATTCTGATCGCTGCAAGAAGGCCGGAGCCATGGACTTCGATGATTTATTATTCAATACGTTCAAGTTATTCAACGAACACATCGATGTGCTGAACAAATACCAGAACCGTTTCAAATACGTGATGGTGGATGAGTTTCAGGATACGAACATCGCGCAGTATATGATTACGCGTAAGCTGGCTGCTCAGAACAGAAACATCTGCGTAGTGGGTGATGATGCGCAAAGTATCTATGCTTTCCGTGGTGCGGACATTCAGAACATCTTGAATTTTGAAAAAGATTATCCGGAATTAAAAGTATTTAAACTGGAACAAAATTACCGTTCTACTCAAACGATTGTAGAAGCGGCCAACTCCATCATTGCAAAGAACAAGGCACAACTGCCTAAAAATGTATGGACCTCTAATGACCTGGGCAATTACATTGACCTAATCCATGCAGGCTCTGATAATGAAGAAGGCAAACTTATTGCCAATGCCATCTTCGAAGCCAAGATGCAACATCAGTTGAAACATTCTGATTTTGCTATTCTCTACAGAACCAATTCACAATCTAGGTCATTTGAAGAATCGTTAAGAAGTTTAAATCTTCCTTATAAAATCGTTGGCGGTATTTCTTTTTACCAAAGAAAAGAAATCAAAGACCTGCTGGCTTACTTCCGTTTAATGATGAACCCCAACGATGAACAATCGTTACGACGTATCATCAATTATCCTAAGCGTGGCATTGGAGACACTACACTTGGAAAATTGTTCATCACGGCAGAAGAGCAAGGTGCCAGCATCTGGGATGTCTTGTCTCATGCAGCCTCTGTGATCCCTGGAAAAACAGCACAGATCATCACAGATTTTGTGGTCATGCTGGAAGCCGGTAAAGTCATTGCCAATAATCAGGATGCATACGAAGCAGCGAGTGAC
>JACMQM010000170.1 GCA_014376985.1 Cytophagaceae bacterium
CGTATCGGACAAGGCATCGAATTCGATTACTCTTGTGTACACGGTGTATTGGCTGCGAAAGAAATGGGTTATGAAACCATCATGATCAACTGTAACCCCGAGACGGTGTCTACGGACTTTGACGTGGCGGATAAATTATATTTCGAACCCGTATTCTGGGAACACATCTACGACATCATCATGCATGAAAAACCGGAAGGCGTGATCGTGCAATTGGGTGGGCAGACCGCCTTGAAGCTGGCAGAGAAATTAGAGCGCTACGGTATCAAGATCATCGGTACCAACTACAAGTCCCTGGATTTAGCCGAAGACAGAGGAAGTTTCTCTTCTTTATTGAAAGAGATCAACATTCCTTACCCTGAGTTTGGTGTCATTGAAAATTCTTCACAAGCAATTGAATTGTGTAAAACATTGAAGTTTCCTCTTCTCGTGAGACCTTCTTATGTACTGGGTGGTCAGAGCATGAAGATCGTGATCAATGAAAAAGAATTGGAAGAGCATGTAGTGAACTTGTTAAAAGAACATCCGGATAACCGCGTGTTGGTGGATCATTTTCTTGAGAATGCGATTGAAGCGGAAGCAGATGCCATCTGTGACGGCGAAGATGTTTACATCATCGGTATCATGGAGCACATCGAGCCTGCAGGTATTCACTCCGGCGATTCTCACTCTGTGTTGCCTCCGTTTGACTTGAGTCCAAACGTGATGAAGCAGATCGAAGACTATACGCGCAAGATCGCTGTGGCATTGAACACGGTTGGATTGTTGAATATTCAGTTTGCGGTAAAAGACGAAATCGTTTACATCATCGAAGCCAACCCTCGCGCATCAAGAACAGTCCCTTTCATTTGCAAAGCATACGATGAACCGTATGTGAATTATGCTACGAAAGTGATGTTGGGCGCTAAAGTGAAAGACTTCAACTTCGCACCAAAGAAACATGGTTATGCCATTAAGATTCCAGTATTCTCGTTCAGCAAATTCCCGAATGTCAATAAGGAATTGGGACCTGAAATGAAGTCAACGGGTGAAGCCATTTTTTTTATAGAAAATCTTCAAGACGACTTCTTTACCAAGTTGTATTCTGAGAGAAACTTATACTTGAGTAAATAGTGTATGATTAAATTTCTGTTCATTCTCATCATTGGTTACGTAGTCATGAAATATGTATTGCGTCCTATTCTGATGGCATTTGTTGTCAAGTCGGCAGGGAAAATGATGCAGGACATGCAAAAACGTCATCAAAGCGGACCAGTGAATCAAGGAAAACCCGTTGACCCTGTTCCTCCGAAAAAGCCGAATAAAGAAGTGCCAGGAGAGTATATTGACTACGAAGAAGTGAAATAGTGAGCTATTCAATTGGTTTTCAGTTGGATAAAAAACAAATACAAGGGGAATAGCTACTAAAAAATGACTATATTTGAACCTTGTTTTTAAACCAGAAAGAAAAGAATGACGACATCTTGGTATAAACGAACACAAAAAGGAATCAACACTCCAACAGAAGAAAAGAGAGAGGTTCCTGATGGACTTTGGTATCAATGTCCGGAGTGTAAAAAGGTTATACAAACAAGCGTACACGTTGAAAATGCTTATGTATGTCCTGAATGTAATTACCATGCCCGCGTAGGTTCAAAAGAATATTTCAGTTTATTATTTGATGATAATGCATTTGAAGAGTTAGATGCCAATTTGACTTCCGCAGATCCGTTGGAATTCAATGATTCAGTTCCTTATCCAAATAGAGTGGTGGCTTCACAAGCTAAGACCGGCTTAAAAGATGCTGTGCGCACAGGATTCGGAAAAATGAATACGGTAGACGTAGTGATCGCCTGTATGGACTTTACGTTCATCGGTGGATCTATGGGTTCTGTAGTAGGAGAAAAAATAGCAAGAGCAATAGATGCGGCTCGTGCGAGAAAAGTACCGTTCATCATGATTTCAAAATCAGGTGGTGCACGTATGATGGAAGCGGGTTATTCGTTGATGCAAATGGCTAAGACTTCAGCCAAACTTGCCTTGCTGGATAAAGAAGGATTACCTTATATTTCGTTGATGACAGATCCTACTACCGGCGGTGTAACAGCATCCTATGCGATGTTAGGAGATTTCAATATCGCTGAACCAGGCGCTTTGATTGGCTTTGCCGGCCCAAGGGTAGTAAGAGAAACTATTGGTAAAGACTTACCTCCAGGATTTCAAAGTGCAGAGTTCTTGTTGGAACATGGCTTCCTTGATTTCATCGTAGACCGCAGAGAAATGAAAGATCAACTCAGCAGCTTGTTGGAGTTGTTGAAATAGAAATAGAAGTGGTCAGTGATCAATAGTTAGAAAAAAGAGAAAAGAACGTCAGGTTTTTTTCTCTTTTTTTTTACTGACAACTTACAACTGACAACTAATTTTTCATATCTTAAATAAATGCTGGTCATATAACCTTACGTGGAGATTTATAAGATTTCAACAGCTACATACTATGACATATAATTTTTGGGACATTCTACCCGTCGCTTTATTTCTTGCGGTGATTGCTTTTTTGATTATACGGTCTTTTTTCAAGGTCGCAGATATCGATGCATTCTCTCCGGAAAAAATAAAGGTGGGCTGGTTTACCATTGGCATGTCACTGGTGGCGACAGACGTGTCTCTGGCCTTCATTATTGGTTCTGCCGGATATGGCTATACCAAAGGCCTGGCGGTTGGCAGTTATGGTTGGACCGCTTCATTGGTCATGATTATCGTGGCCTTGTATGTATTGCCACGTCTGATGCGTGTAGGGATTAAAACACTACCCGAATATTTAGAATTGCATTTTTCTCCTCAGATACGCTTGGTTGTTTCGTTGTTGTTTTTATTCTTCATCGTTGCCGTGGTACTGTCTTCCGTTTTCTATTCTTTCGCTTTCCTGATCATCAACTTACTCAATCTGGAAGACTTCTGGCTAATTCCCATGATATGGTTTATCGGTTGTTTATCGGGTGGCATCTTGTTTTCAAGCGGTATAGAGAAAGCGATGAAGATTGATGTGGTCATTGCATTGGCCATGCTTGCTGCAGGCGTTTTTGTCGTGACATTATGCATCATCAAGGTCGGAGGATTTAATGTATTGGTGAACAATGTTCCTGCTTCACGCTTGTCTTCTGTATTGCCTGCCAATGATAATTATTTACCCTGGACACAAGTGTTTGTCGGAGGTTTGTGGCTGCTACATTTTAATTATTGGGCATTCAATCCGCCGATTATACAGAAAGCACTCGTGGCTTCTACTTTGTCCGATGCACAAAAAGGTTATTTACTGGCGGCTACTATTAAGATCATTGTTCCTTTTATATTTATTCTACCGGGCGTAGCGGGATTGATTTTGTATGGCGATAAAGTAGCCAATCAGGATGCTATTTTTCCTTTGATCCTAAAGGATGTATTGCCCATAGGATTCAAAGGATTGGTCATGGTAGCTTTCTCCGCAACCATCATCAGTACTACCAATGCCATGCTTAACTCTGCGGCTTCTATCTTTACCTTGGATGTCTTTCAGCGTTTCATCAAACCTGAGTTGAATGACGAATTAAAGAAAACTGTTTACCGTTATTCCATTGTCTTTTGTGTCTTCATTGCTATTGTCATTGCGCCGTATGTAAGCAATTTCGAACACATCTTTGACCTCAGTCAAAAAGCGAGAAGCATCATCACACCTGGATTGCTGATCACGTTTATATTCGCTTTGTTTGTGGCACGCTCTTCTTCCACCTCTGCCTGGATTGCTTTAGGAGGAATGATTCCGGTGTATTTTATTGTCACGAAAGTGTTCGGGCAAATGGCTTCGCTAAATTTGTTTGGATTGAACGTGATGTTCCTGCTTATCCCGGTCATCCTATGGACATTGCTTAAGCCATTGAAAGAGCCGGTAAACTTAAAAGGTAAAAGAGAAATTAGATTCGAAAGAAATCTATTGGTCGTGACATGGAGTATTTTTATTGTCACTGCGGTATTAAGTATATACCTGATCTTTTTATAGTAAAAAACTAGGCGCTGTCTTTATGATAGCGCCTGCAACTTATTTTTTACTGGTAGCCAAGGCAACGATACCCCCGACCAGTGCAGCGCCTGCTAATCCCCAATAAATGTATTCTGATGAATCGCTTTTCTTTTCAGCGGACAATTCAAGCTTTCCGATTTTCAAGTCCGCAGTGTTTGCGTCGTGTGCTCTGTAAGCCAGTACACCGAAGATAATACCAACAACTACGAGTACAATTCCAATTGATTTATTCATGACTATGTTTGTTTGGTTGAACGTTTTAATAATTCCCCATTGGGATGTAGAAACTTTTATACAAAGTGAATGCCGTATATTTTATTTAGCCGGAGATCATTTACAAAAAGCGTCTGGAATATCTTAGTTACGCGATTTTTTAATGAGTGTGGACTGTATTTTGTTTAATTATTCAAAAGAAGCGTTTATCTTGTTTTCAATGTGTGGAATAAAATCCTGATTATGCAACAGAAAAACAGAGTGGCTCACTTATTTGGTATTGAATATCCCATCATACAAGCCGGGATGGTCTGGTGTAGCGGCTGGCGGCTGGCTTCTGCGGTCAGCAATGCCGGAGGCTTAGGTTTGATAGGGGCAGGCTCCATGTATCCGGAGGTTTTACGCGAACATATTATTAAATGCAAAGCCGCAACCAACAAGCCTTTTGGTGTTAATCTTCCCTTGCTATATCCTGACATCGAGCAACACGTTACAATAATTTTGGAAGAGAAAGTCCCAATAGTTTTTTCTTCTGCAGGCAATCCTAAAACATGGACAGAAATTTTAAAGAAAGAAGGCGTGAAAGTCGTGCATGTAGTGAGCAGCTCGAAATTTGCTCTTAAAGCAGCCGATGCCGGTGTTGACGCTGTTGTAGCAGAAGGCTTCGAAGCTGGCGGACATAATGGAAGAGAAGAAACCACCACGCTGTGTTTAATTCCTTCCGTGCGTGATGTGCTTTCTATTCCATTGATTGCCGCAGGAGGCATAGCAGATGGACGGTCAATGCTGGCGGCTTTTGCATTAGGAGCGGAAGGTGTGCAAATGGGTAGCCGTTTTGCAGCCAGCCTGGAAAGCTCTGCGCATGAGGCTTATAAGCAAGCAGTGATTCAGGCACAAGAAGGAGATACCATTTTAACTTTAAAACAATTGACTCCGGTGCGTTTTATAAAAAATGAATTTTATGAAAAGATAAAAGCGGCAGAAGCGGTTTGTGCCACGAAAGAGGAAATGGCTATTTTATTAGGAAAAGGACGAGCAAAGAAAGGCATCTTCGAAGGAAATTTGGAAGAAGGAGAGATCGAAGTAGGACAAGTATCGGCGAGGCTTACAGAGGTATTGCCAGCAGGAGAAATTGTGGCTAAGGTGTGGCGTGAATTTTTATTGGAAAAAGAAAGGTTAATCCAACTGTAGAGAAACAACGCATTGTGTCTCTACAGTTATGATAACAAGGGCACAAGCATTGCGCGCTTAAAGTGATGGATCTTCCTTCGGTGCTCTTCTACTTCCTTCGTACAATTCAAACGTCAATAAACGACAATCAATTCTTCCATTCAAAAATGGTATACGTTGTTTCGGTTTAAGACGAATCGCCTGGTACACTTCTTTATCGGCCGATAATACCGCAGCACCCCATCCCGGCGATTTTTTAAAGAAGGCGCCGATGTTTCCGTACAATGTTTTGAGCTCTTCTTTGTCTCCCATACGCTCGCCGTATGGAGGATTCATGAGAATGTTTCCTTTTTGCTCTGGAAGTTCCACATCTTGAAAATCACTCATTGTAAAATCAATCAGATGATCTACACCGGCTGCTTTCGCATTTATTTTTGCGGCTTCCAAAGAACTTTTATCACGATCTGATGCCAGGATACGGAAGTCCAATTCTTTTTTAATATTTTTATCGAGATACTCTATATTTTGATTGTAGTATTTAGGGTTGTATCCTTTTACATGTTGAAAGCCGAACTTGTCTCTGTTCAACCCAGGTGTCATTCCGGTAGCCATCCAAGCCGCTTCTATGGCCAATGTACCACTGCCGCAAAAAGGATTTACAAAAGTTGATTTCTTATTCCAACCTGAAGCAATGATTAATGCACTGGCTAAGCTTTCCAACAAAGGCGCTTCAGTGGTAATTTTTCTGTAACCGTGTTTGGATAACGTCGGTCCTGTAGTGTCTAAGTAGATGACCGCTTTTTCATTGACCCAGAAAAGATAAATCACCGTGCCAATAAATTCTGATCCTGAATCGGGACGCTGTTTAGTAAGCTGCATAAACCGATCGGCAATGGCATCCTTGATGCGGACGTTGGCAAAACGCGGATCGACCATGGTGTCGTTTTTTACAAAACTATCAATGGAAACATAACCGTCTTTCTCCATTAGATTTTCCCAAGGAATCAGATAGGCTTCGTCGTAGAGTTGTTGTGCATTCACCGCTGTTACCGTTTTCAACTCCAATAGAATTCTATGCGCGGTTCTCAATCGTAAGTTTAAACTGATACAATCATTGAAGTTGCCTTGTAGCGTAACCCCGAAAATGCCGGTCTTGGTGCAGGCATAGCCCAGCTCTATCAGCTCCTTTTCCAACCACTCGTTCATTCCCGGAGCGGTGTTGATTTGGATGGTTCTTTTTTCTCGGATGAGGGTGTCAATGTTCATGAAAACGACTTATATTGAGGGTGCAAAGCTAACCCTAAAAATCAATTAAAGATGGATTTAAAGCAGGAATTTGAGCAAGCAGCTGTGAACGTCAAGAACTTACCCAAGCAGGAAAATGACGTACTGCTAAAGTTATACAGTTTGTACAAACAAGCTACAGAAGGGGATGTCAACATTGAAAAGCCGACCAACTTCTTTGACTTTGCAGGCACTGCAAAATTCAATGCCTGGGAAGAGTTGAAAGGCATTACGAAAGAAGACGCGATGAAGAAATACATCGATTACGTGAAGTCATTGGGAGCGTAATGAGAAAACTACTCGCGATTGTTCGAATGAAATGTCCGAAGTGCTACGAGGGCAATATGTATAAGGACATCAATCCTTTTCATGTGAAGCAATTGCACGCTATGCCTGAGCGTTGCGACAAATGCGGCCAGCCTTTTAACCCGGAACCCGGATTTTACATGGGCGCCATGTATGTCAGTTATGGGCTTTGTGTGGGATTGTTTATTGCCTGTTTCTTCGGATTCTATATTATGCTTGGTGTCGATCCGGTAGTGTTGTTAGTCATTTACGGTTTGACTTTATTGGCTTTATTTCCCTTTATATTCCGCTATTCCCGTGTCGTTTATCTTCATCTGTTCTATGATTATGACCCTCATGCCATAGAAACATACCAAAAGAAAGAAAACACAGGAATGAACCAATAGGTAGTAAGCGCTTGTTTGTCAAGCATCAGAGCTGGTATCCGCTTTCCAAAAGCAAACCGCTAACCTTAACCGATTTATTTATGAAGCGGTATCGTAAAAATTACTAATTTTATACCCCCAATCTTTTACACGATATGAGTAAGCAAATTATCAATTCCGCTGATGCTCCGGCTCCTATAGGTCCTTACAGCCAGGCGGTAAAGCATGGCAATACCTTATATGTTTCCGGGCAGATTGCATTGGATGCTAAAACAGGAAATTTGATCACAGGAGATATCAAAACAGAAACACATCAGGTAATGAAAAACCTGCAAGCTATTTTGGCAGCAGCAGGAGTTGACTTTACACATGTAGTGAAGACCAGCATCTTTGTGAAAGATCTAAATAACTTTGTAGCGATCAATGAAACGTATGGAGAGTATTTCAAAAGCAATCCTCCCGCACGTGAAACCGTCGAAGTCAGCAGACTGCCGAAAGACGTGAACGTGGAGATTTCTTGTATAGCTGTAATATAAATATAATATAATTTGCGTGAGGGATTGAGCCATGGTCTGAGCTCTTCCCGCTTTTTCAGCGGGAAAGCGAGTGGCGAAAGCCCGACCCCGCAGTACCGCAGCTGGTTTAAGCGAATAGTTTCCAGCGGGGACCCGCCCAATAGAGGAATGGAGGGATTATTAACTTCCTCTTAGTACAATTCATTAAGAAAAGCATAATAGAATTCTAAATAAAAATTTAATTCCGCATCATTTAAAAAATCATATGTCGTCGTCGTCAAATGTTAGAGTTCGTTTTGCACCCAGTCCCACCGGTGCATTACACATAGGTGGAGTTAGGACAGCACTCTACAACTATTTCTATGCCCGTAAAATGGGAGGTCAAATGTTGTTGCGTATTGAAGATACCGATCAAAACAGATTTGTACCCGGAGCAGAAGAGTACATCAAGAAAGCATTGAAATGGATCGGCATTGTGATCGATGAAGGACCCGATAACCCTGGTGCTTGCGGTCCATACAGACAATCGGAACGCAAACCGATGTACAGAGAGTATGCGCAAAAGTTGATTGATGAAGGCAATGCGTATTATGCTTTTGATACCGAAGAAGAGTTGAACGCGATGCGTGACCGTTTGAAAGCCGCAAAGGTAGCTTCGCCGCAGTATAACGCGATCACTCGTGCGACAATGAAAAACTCACTGACGCTTCCTGAGGACGAAGTGAAAGCACGTTTGGCAAATGGAGATCAGTATGTGATCCGCTTGAAAGTACCACGCAAAGAAGAAGTGCGTTTGAATGATTTAGTGCGTGGATGGGTGATGGTACACTCTTCTGCGATAGATGATAAAGTATTGATGAAATCTGACGGTATGCCAACGTATCATTTGGCTAACGTTGTGGATGATCATTTGATGAGCATTACACATGTGATCCGTGGAGAAGAATGGTTGCCTTCGGCTCCTTTGCACGTGTTGTTGTATAAGTTTTTAGGCTGGGAAAGCACTATGCCTCAGTTTGCACATTTGCCCTTATTGCTGAAGCCCGACGGTGAAGGCAAGCTCAGCAAGAGAGATGCCGACTTACAAGGTTTTCCGGTGTTTCCGTTGGAATGGAAAGATCCTGCAACTGGAGACATTTCTAAAGGATTTAAGGAAGAAGGTTATTTGTCAGAAGCTTTGTTGAACTTCCTCGCGTTTCTAGGTTGGAATCCCGGTAATAATGAAGAGATCTTCAGTATGGATCAACTGATTGAATCGTTTAGCATTGAACGCATCGGTAAGTCCGGTACTAAATTCGATATCGCGAAAGCGAAATGGTACAATCAACATTACCTGCGTTTGAAGCCTACTTCAGAGTTAGTGGCTTATTTAGAATCAGATTTGAAAAAACATGGCGTCACTACTTCTGCAGACCTTACTAAGATTGTAGACTTATTGAAAGAACGTATAGTATTTCCAACTGATTTATTTACAGAGTGTCAATTCTTCTTTGAACGTCCGAAAGTGTACGATCAGAAAGTGATTGAAACCAAATGGAACAGTGAAGCGGTAACCGTGATCGAAGTCTTTGCTGCCGCTTTGGCGCAATTGCCTTCTACACCGGACGGCCCGACGGCGAAAGCTTTGTTTCAACAAGTGCTGGACGAGAAAGCGGTGAAGATGGGTAAAGTGATGCAAGCACTTCGTGTAGCATTAACTGGTAATGGCGCGGGTCCTGACTTGATGGAGATCATCTCTATATTGGGAAAAGACGAAGCTGTTGGCCGTTTACAACAAGCTGTATCGGTATTGCAGGTCAGTTAAGTTAAAATGGCTTATTGTTCGTCTCTGTAAACATCAACACATATTCCTCGGCCTGTGCCCTGACAGGCCGAAATGTTGGATTAAAATAAAGTTGGATGTTTACAAGACACTATGGCCTGTCAGGGGACAGGCCTGGATATTTGAGTATTGGAATTATATTTCAAGAACCATGGCTAAAAAGAAAGCAATCGCTAAAGAAAAAGCGAAGATCAATCCGGATCTGGAAGGATTGAGTGTGAACATTAATTCACTCGGAGAGGTTGTAACGTCTTACGACATTGACAAGCTGAATCAGTTTCTCAATGACAATGTAGACGACAAAAAGCTGCGTGATCGTAAAGACGAAGAACCACCGGCAAAAAAGCCAAAGACGCCTAAAAAGTAAGCGAAGGTGATTGAACTCATTAGAAAGAATAAACTTTTTTATTGGCTTACCGGATTGTTTTGGTTGGCATGTATTGTTATTCTTTTACAAACGGATAAAGGAAGTCCCTTGCTTTTTATCAATGGCTACCATGATCACCTCTACGACTACTTCTTTTTTTGCATGACATACTTTGGTGATGGATTGTTTTCTGCCGTGTTTTTAATCAGCATACTTTTGTTTGTCAATATTCGAAAAGCTTTCGTGGTCACAGTAACGTTTCTAATTTTGGTTCTTGTTATACAAGCCTTGAAATTCACCTTTGTTGAACCACGTCCTTTTATTTATTTCCAGGAGACACAAGGTGTATACTATATACCCTGGATTGAGATCCATAAGTTTAATAGTTTCCCTTCGGGACATACTGCCCAGGCTTTTTGTTTGGCTTTGTGTACTTGTTTTTATGCCCATAAGAAATATATCCCTTTGTTGTTTATGCTGGCTGCATTGACAGGCTTATCCCGTATGTATTTGCTGCAGCATTTTCCTGTTGATGTGTTTGTCGGATCGCTGGTGGCTGTTGTGCTAACAACTTTAATTTTTCCTTTACTGGAGAACAAAGAATCTTTCCTTCGACGAGCAGAATTCAATCAATCATTGATTTCGCTCTTAAAAAATAAATCATGAAACAATATAAAAACGAGTGGCTGATTGCTCTGTTAGGAGCCTTGTTGTTCATTCCTTTTTTAGGCAATGTCGGTTTGTTTGATTGGGATGAAATCAATTTCGCTGAGTCTGCTCGTGAAATGCTGATTACAGGAGATTACTTCAAAGTGCAGATCAATTTCAAAACTTTCTGGGAAAAACCACCTTTCTTCTTTTGGATGCAGGTATTGTGCATGAAAGTATTTGGTATGAATGAATTTGCCGCGCGTCTTCCAAACGCTTTAGTGGGTATCGTTACGTTGGTAGTGATTTATCGCATCGGTAAGAAATTGGTTAGTGAACAGTTTGGTTTTATATGGGTACTGACTTATGTGGGATCGTTCCTTCCACATTTTTATTTTCGTTCCGGTATCATTGATCCGACATTTAACCTGTTTATTTTCCTTTCTATTTATTTCTGGGCCAAACAAACCGAAACAATAAAGCAAGGTTCTTCAGGCAATGACATTTACTTCGCTGGTTTTTTCGGTGGTATGGCCACACTCACGAAAGGCCCTGTGGGCGTATTGATAGTAGGCCTCGCTGTATTGGTTTATTGGATTTATAAACGTCAATGGAAAGCTATCTCGGTAGTAGATATTCTGAAATATGTCGCTGTAGTGTTCGTGGTTTCTTTCGCCTGGTTTGGTGTAGAGTTTGTAAAGAATGGCCCATACTTTCTGCAGGAATTTATTGTATACCAAATTCGTTTGTTTCAAACACAGGACGCAGGCCATGGCGGTCCGTTTTATTACCATGCCGTCGTTTTGTTTTTGGGTTGCTTCCCTGTTTCTGTTTTTGCTATACAAGGATTATTTCGCAAAGAAGAGAATCAAACACTCAAGCATTATTTAGTATGGGTTAAGATTTCATTCTGGGTCGTGTTGATTTTGTTTTCTATTGTCAATACTAAGATTGTACATTACTCTTCTTTCTGTTATTTCCCGATCACCTTCATCGGAGCGTGGATCATACAAGAACAATTGAAAAAAGGAGAAGCGTACAGCAAGAAGTGGATCGGCTTATTGTTCACTTTGATTGGCGGTTTGCTTGCCGCAGTATTTGTGTTAATCCCTCTTGCGATGGCACATAAGGAAATGTGGCTGAGTATTTCATTCATTCAGGAAATCAGACAAAATGATCCGTTTACCTGGTCCAATCTTCAAGCGCCGGTGCAGTGGCAGGGATATGAATGGATTGCCGGAGTGGTGTTGTATGCGGGCTTACTATTGTTTGGTATTTATGCAAAGAAGAATGCCTTCAGAGCGATACTTTGCTTGTTTGTAGGCGTACTCTTGACCATTGAATTGGTATTGCCTCTTGTAGTACCAAGGATAGAAGAGATTTCACAAAAAGAAGCGATTGATTTTTACAAGAGCATAGCAAAGGAAGATAAGTATGTGTATGTACACGGCTATAAAAGTTATGCGCATTACTTCTACGCCAACATGCAACCGGAACCTAATCCATTGGCAGAAGATCTGAATTGGTTGCTTGACGGAGAGATTGATAAGACGGTTTATATTGTCACGAAAGTTGCGACTGACGCGGACAATGAAATAAAAGGACATCCAAATTTAGAGCGCATAGGAGGCCAGTACGGCTTTATCTTTTACCGCCGTTCCCCTCACACTAAAAAAACAACAGATGGCCTCGCTAAAAGTTGGTATCCTAAGAGAAGGTAAAATCCCTGTTGACAGACGGGTTTTACTGACACCGGATCAATGCCTCGAGGTATTGAAACGCTATCCTCATGTGGAGTTGCTGATACAACCCAGCGACGTGCGCTGCATTTCCAATAAAGAATATACAGAGAAAGGATTGAAGCTGCAGGAAGACCTTTCAGACTGCGATATTCTATTGGGCATCAAGGAAGTCCCTATTCACCTATTGATGGCCGATAAAACCTATTTGTTTTTTTCTCATACCATCAAGAAACAAAGCCATAACCAACGCTTGTTTCAAGAGATCGCTGAGAAGGGAATTACGTTGATCGATTACGAAGCGCTGAAGGATAAACAAGGCAATCGTGTTATTGCCTTCGGAAGATTTGCGGGCATTGTGGGTGCGTACAATACGTTTAAGTTACTCGGCAAGAAATACAAGCTGTTTGACTTGAAGAATGCCTATGATTGCTTCGACATGAAAGATCTGAAGTCTCAGTTGAGTAACGTGAAGTTGCCGCCTTTGAAATTTGTGATTACAGGCGCAGGCAGAGTAGGCAAGGGAGCGTTAGAAATCATGGATGCTGTGGGCATGAAACGTTTGGATCCGCACGATTTTTTAGCGTTGGAAGAAACAAGGGAGTCGGTTTATGCCGTGTTGACTTCCAAAGATTATAATGAGCGTTTGGATGGAGAACCTTTCGAAGCTTCCGTCTTTCATCAGAATCCTATGGGTTATACATCGACCTTCTCGCGTTATGCTTTTGCTGCAGATGTGTTGATTGCTACGGCTTATTGGGATCCGGCTGCACCTATTTTGTTTAGCATCAGCGATATGCATA
>JACMQM010000171.1 GCA_014376985.1 Cytophagaceae bacterium
CATTTTTAATTCCTTGATTCCTTTGGGTGCTATGCCTCCTTTAATAGGTTTTATCGTAAGACCAGATTCAGTAGAGAGACATACGCTTCAAAATATATTGGAAACCCATGCCTTCACCGTCAATCATGTAAAGGAAGAATTCTATAAACAAGCTCATCAAACTTCGGCAAGGTATGCCGAACATGAAAGTGAATTTGAAAAAGTTGGCCTGACAGAAGATTACAAAGCGGATTGCGTTGCTCCTTTTGTAAAAGAAAGTCTGGTTAAATTTTCCATTGATTTTATAGAACGAATAAACCTGTCTATTAATAAAACGGTAATGATCATTGGCAAAATAAAAAACATACATCTTCCTGCTGACTGTGTGAGACAAGATGGTTTTGCAGATTTAGAAAAAGCAGGAAGCATTGCAGTGAGTGGACTAGATAGTTACTATACCACTCGACCTATAGCACGCTTATCCTACGCCAAGCAAGATCAAATTCCTAGTGAAATTTGATCCAATCCTAGAGTTTAAGTAAAACAATTATACAGTTCTTAATCCTGTTAAAATAAAACAAAATGATCTTTCTAAAAGCAAAATGGCAAAACATAATCATGGTAAACTATGAAGTTCCAGTCGAATTTCTGTCCGCCTATGTGCCGCAAGGAGTGGAATTAGATTTATACAATGGAAAAGCATACATCAGTCTGGTTGGATTTCTGTTTAAAAACACCAAACTTTTCAATATACCAATTCCAGGATTAGGGACTTTTGAAGAAATTAATCTAAGATTTTATGTCGTTAAAAAAAATAATGGAGAAAACTTACGCGGCGTTGTTTTTATCAATGAAACCGTGCCTTATAAGTCCGTCGCGTGGATGGCTAACAAATTATACAAAGAGCACTACAGCACCTTTAAAACCAAAAGTAGTCTTGTCAATTTCCCATTTGAGCAACATATTCGTTACGAATGGTTATTAAACAACCAATGGCAACACATCAGTGTAGCTGCATCTTCCATCCATAACAACATGTTACCTGACAGTTTAGAAGAATTTATCTATGACCATTATGCAGGTTACACCAAAGTAAATTCTACCTATACGTTAGAGTACAGAATCAAACATCCAAGCTGGAAGGTTTATCCAGTCAAAGCCTTTGATATAAAATGTGACTTCGATGCTATGTACGGCAAAGCATTTGAATTCATGAATCATCTACAACCCAAATCGGTATACCTGGCAGAAGGTTCCGCTGTATCCATCGATTGGAAAAGAAATAGAATAGCGTGACGCATGAAGCATGTAAAAAAAGGAAACCTGCCTCATAAAATCTGTGCAGCCTGTAATAAACCTTTTTCATGGCGAAAAAAATGGAAGAAAAACTGGGCAGAGGTAAAGTATTGCAGCGAAAGGTGTAAGAAATAATGGTATAGGCTTACTGATTACACTGCGTTCCGTTCATTGCTGAACAACCGCCACTGTTAACATTGCTGAATGGCCTCGTTTAAAACTGTATCATTCTCAAAAATCATACATTAATGGAGAGCCTCACATTTTTTTTCATCTTTGAAGATTGTCGCATGCAGGTAGCCAAATTGTCGCATCCACGTGATTAGGCTTAGCTATTTTTAGAAGAGATTTGTATCTTGAATCAACCAAAGAAAAAGCTATGAGAAAAATTATCGTTTTATCATTTATTACATTAGACGGTGTCATGCAGGCACCGGGTGGACCTGAAGAAGATCCTTCTGAAGATTTTAAATACGGAGGTTGGACAGCGCCATACAACGACGAAGTTTCAGGTAAGGTCATGGAAAAGCAAGTGGAGCCGGCGGATCTTTTGCTGGGCAGAAAAACATTTGACATCTGGGAAAAGTACTGGCCCACACATGGTGAACATTGGCCGAGTGTCAATGAAGTAACCAAATACGTATTGTCTACGACCAGACAACATTCAGATTGGGAACCTAGTGTTTTTCTCAACAACATAGAAGCGATCAAAAAACTAAAAAGC